>SKOF01000573.1 GCA_007120155.1 Thioalkalivibrio sp.
GACATCGTGCTGATCGCCATGACGCGGGCCGGGCCGGAACTCATGCGCAGGGTCGTGGATACCGCCGCGCATCATTCCGTCCCGTGCGTGACCCTGCCGTCCCTGAGTGAGCTGGCAGACGGCCAGGCCAGCGCGCTGCGCCTGCGCGAAGTGAAGCTGGAGGACCTGCTGGGCCGCGACGTGATCCGGCTGGATGACGCCGGCCTGCGTGCCTTCCTGGAGAACAAGCGCGTGCTGGTCACCGGGGCGGGCGGTTCCATCGGGTCCGAACTGTGCCGCCAGGTGGGCCGCTATCATCCCGCGTGCATCCAGATGCTGGATCACTGCGAGTACGGGCTGTACACCACCGAACAGGCGATGCATCAGCAGGCGGCCGACGTGAACTGCGTGCCGCTGCTGGCGGATGTCACTGACGTGGTTCGCATGAGGCATATCTTTGCCAGCCACCGCCCCGATGTGGTCCTGCACGCGGCCGCGTACAAGCATGTGCCGCTGCTGGAAGGGAATACCGTGGAGGGCGTCAAGACCAACGTGCTCGGGACCCGGGTGGTTGCGGATCTTGCCGCGGAATTCGGTTGCGAGAAGTTCGTGCTGGTTTCCACCGACAAGGCGGTCAAGCCGACCAACGTCATGGGCGCCAGCAAGCGCGTGGCGGAGGTCTACTGTCAGACGGTCAGCGGCGACAGCGATACCGCCTTCGTGGTGACGCGGTTCGGCAATGTCATGGGCTCCACCGGGTCCGTGGTGCCGCTGTTTCGCAGCCAGATCGAGCGCGGCGGACCGGTGACCGTCACGCACCCGGATGTGACGCGTTACTTCATGACCATTCCCGAGGCGGTCAGCCTCATCCTGGAGGCGGCCGCCATGGGCAGCGGCGGCGAGATCTTCGTGCTGGACATGGGGGCGGCGATACGCATCCAGGATCTGGCCGAGGAGATGATCCGGTTGTCCGGGCACGAGCCGGGCCGGGACATCCAGATCGAGATCATCGGTCTGAGGCCCGGGGAGAAGATGCACGAGGAACTGTTTCACGAGTTCGACAATCCGGTGGGGACCCGTCACCCGAAGATCCTGCGCGCCGAGGCCCGCCCCGTGAACAGGACGGCCTGGCAGCCCCGCATGCATCGACTCGAGCAGGCCTGCAGTCACCACGACGATGCGGCCGTCAGGCGGCTGCTGCACGAGATGGTGCCCGAGTTCAGTTCCGACACCGAACTGCCGGACAATGTGCTGATTGCCGCCGATCTCTTCGGCGAGGCCGCCAAGGGGCATCATTAGCCTGTTGCCGATGGCGCGTACGACAATACCCCCTTAGCGTAGGAGCCCGGTCCTCCGGGCGAAGAACGACCCACCGGAGTCGGGCCGGATCGCCCGGAGGACCGGGCTCCTACATGCCACTGATCCTGTGACACTCCCGGCGCAACGGAGACACACAAGACGTGGAGCCCACATTGGATCTGTTTCAAACCCTGGTGCTCGCCCTGGTTCAGGGGCTCACGGAATTCCTCCCCATCTCCAGCGCGGCCCACCTGATCCTGGTGCCGGAACTCACCGACTGGGACGACCAGGGGCTGGCCTTTGACGTCGCCATCCACGTGGGCTCGCTCGCGGCGGTGATGATCTACTTCCGGCACGAGCTGCACCGCATGACCGTGGAGTGGCTGGGATCGCTCCGTGGGCGGGGCCTCACCCCCGACGCGAAGCTCGCCTGGGCGGTGGGTATCGGCACCATCCCCGCGGCGCTCGCCGGTCTGCTGTTCCATGAGGTGATCTCCAATCACCTGCGCTCGGCGCAGGTGATCGCCATGACCACCATCGGCTTCGCGGTGCTGCTGCTGTTCGCCGACACCACGGGCAGGCGCTTGCGCGATGAGCATGGCGTCAACTGGAAGGACGTGCTGGTGATCGGCGTGGCCCAGGCCCTGGCCCTCATCCCCGGCACCTCCCGCTCCGGCATCACCATCACCGCTGCCCTGCTCATGGGCTTCACCCGGCAGGCGGCGGCCCGCTATTCCTTTCTGCTGTCCATTCCCATCATCGCCCTGGCGGGGGGCTACGAGACGCTTGGCCTGGTGCGCGAGCCGGAGGAGGGGGTGCAGTGGGGCCTCATCACACTGGGCGCACTGGTTTCCGGCGTGAGCGCCTACCTGTGCATCCATTTCTTCCTCAAGCTGCTGGCACGGATCAGCATGCTGCCGTTCGTGATCTACCGCCTGCTGCTCGGGATGTTCCTTCTGTTCCTGTTCTGGTAGGCGTTTCCGGGGTCCGGCGTGTTGGGGTTCGTTCCTCACCCCAACCTACCGATGCTGCCATGGCAGCCATTTGATACGAACCCGCACCCTGTTCGATGCCTCGGCGCTGTTCAGCGATCAACACCTCGACAAAGCTTGACCGGGAACGGAGTATCTACGGCCTACGGGGCGCCCCATGGATCGGGCCTGGAAGTAGGATGGGTCAAGCGAAGCGGACCCATGCTGTGCGGCCAGTCGAGGAGGCGGGAGTCAGGATGAGCGGGAGGGCCGCATGGGCACGCTGCGCTTTGCCCATCCTACGGCCTACGGGGCGCCCCATGGATTGGGCCTGGAAGTAGGATGGGTCAAGCGAAGCGGACCCATGCTGTGTGGCCAGTCAACGGAGCAGGAGTCAGGGTGAGGGGAGGCCCGCATGGGCACGCTGCGCTTTGCCCATCCTACTCACCCCTACGCCTCTGTCTTTGAGTACTCCCGCGGCGGGCAAACTCAGTGCGCCGTCTCGTGATCCGCCCATTCGGCCTTCAGTTCACTGAGCGCCTGCACCCGCCGGGCATGCAGGGCTTCCCCGATGGCCTTGCCCTCGAGTCCTTCCGCCGCGAGGTCCCGGGCGGAGAGCGCCTGGCAGCGTGCGAACGCCGCCCGCAGGTAGTCGGCCTGGCCGTAGTGCAGGTCCTCGAACCCGGTACGCCCGCGGTAGTCGGCCTCGCAGGCCAGCAGGAAAGGCTCAAGGCGCTCCGGGCGCCGGAATGCGTCAAGCCCTTCCAGGGTCTGGAGCACGGTGGGGGGGCGAAGCTCGAAAGCCCTGTGGGCATGGCCGTGCCAGCGCGCCACGATCACGGCCAGATCCCGGTAGGCATTGGGTATGCGGTAGCGGTCGCACAGTGCGTGCACCAGATCCACGCTGCGCGCCTCGTGGCCCCGGTGGCTGGGCAGGATCTCCTCGGGCGTGGTGCCCTTGCCCAGGTCATGGGTCAGTGCGGCGAAACGTACCGTCGGGTCGTCGCTCAACTGCGCGCTCTGGGCGAGCACCATCAGGGTGTGCACACCGGTGTCGATCTCCGGGTGATACCTGGCCGGCTGCGGTACCCCGAACAGGCGCTCGATCTCCGGAAACAGCACGGAAAGCGCACCGCATTCCCGCAGCACCTCGAAGAAACGTGCCGGCACCGCCTCCCCCAGGGCGCGCCCGGTCTCCTGCCAGACGCGTTCCGCCACCAGGGCATCCACCTCGCCCGCGCGCACCATGTCCGTCATGAGCGCCAGGGTCTCGTCCGCCACCCGGAAATCCAGCGGGGCGAAGCGCGCAGCGAAGCGGGCCACGCGCAGAACGCGCACCGGGTCCTCGGCGAAGGCCGGGGAGACGTGGCGCAGCACGCGGGCGTCCAGGTCCGCCCGGCCGTTGAAGGGGTCGATGAGCGCGCCGTCGGCCGCGCGCGCCATGGCGTTGATGGTGAGATCCCGGCGCAGCAGGTCCTGCTCCAGGGTGACCTC
>SKOF01000190.1 GCA_007120155.1 Thioalkalivibrio sp.
GCAAAAAAAATGGTGATCCACATGCAACGTGCAGACCGAACAGATCCGCTCCTTGCACGCATAGCATCGGCGCTTGCATCGTTTTTTAGGGTGATTTTTGCAATGCATCGGCGGCATGTAGCTTACCATAACCGCCCTTTCGGCCCCAATATTCCGTCCCCTCGTCTCCGTCGAGCCCTAATTTTTCGTCAGCCTCGAGGGCTTGGCGGCTGAGGGGCTCATCCTTGCTTTTGGCGTCCCAGGCCAAAGATGGGTATACTGTTAGCGCTAATTAACCTACCGAGAAGGGGGTGGCATGCGAATTCGACCGACAGTGCTGACCGGCTTGTGTTTATTCCTCGTGGGGGGACTGCTTTCTTGTGCCGAGGTGCCCTCTCCGCGCCTGATGGTCGAAATTGCTTATGAAGGACCCGAGTTGACGCAACTGTCGGATATCCCCGCCCACGCCGACCCGCAAGTCGGCGAATGTTTGGGCGGTACGGCCATCCGCATCGCGCGCCAACAATCCGAGCGTTTTGGTTACGACACCGACGATCGCATCTCTCCGCCTTTCTTCATCGGACTTTGGCCGGTGGCCGATGGTCCGGAAGATGCCGTCCACGGCCGCACCGATGTGATTTCCGTGGGTGAGCCCAGGGTCGGCGACAACCCGTTCTTAAAACAAATCGTATGTACCAACCAAGAGTACGACGGTACGGTGGATTGGCGCATCGCCATGCCCTTGGACGGTCGCTACCACGTAGCGGTTTGGCTTGACCTTAACATGAACGGTTTTCCCGGCGAAGGCGAGCCTTTCGGCATCGTTCGCGACGAGGAGGGGGAGCCCTTGACGGTGGCCTTTATCGATGACGAGCCCATTGAAGTTCGGGTTACCATGGGGGAACCGACCGTGGGCTTCGGCGAGCAGTTCGCCGCGATGCGCGCAGCCTTGGAAGATGCTTTCATCGAGGAGGATGAAGACCGTTTCCTCAACCAATTCCACCCGCTTTTCTATAAGGACGGTCAACAGCGTACCTTTAACGAATTGCCCGCACTGTGGGCCGAACTCACCACCGATACCACCCCGGCGCGCACCGAGATCGAGGCGCTGGAAGGATCCGAGGAGTCGCGATGGCGGGGCATCTCCATTCAGCAATCCAAGGAACCCGCGATTTGGGATTACGCCCCCAATTTGGAAAGACGGGTGGATCTTTTGCTGGTCGACGCGCAAGACGATGTGTACCGCATCGGCGATTGGAAGCCCTTGGCCGTGGAGTCGGGCGAACTGGCGCAGCACGGTACCGTCACCAGTTCGTATGACGACGGCTCCATCGTCAATATCCCCATGCGCCTTGCGGCCGATCGCACGGTATGGTTCGGCGTCGAGGAATACGTTTTTTCCGTGACGGCCCCCGCGGAGGGGACGTGGGAATTGGTGCCGGCAACCAACAATCCTCGAACCTGCTCCTTGAACGCGGGCGAGCATACCTTCCGCATTACGCCGGGTACCTCGGAAGGGGTTGCTTGTCCCATCACCTTCGCCGAAATCAACGAGCGCGCCATGATGCGCGCCACCATGATACCCATGGACGCCCAGGGCGAGGGTGCCTACGCGCCGTGGACCGGTTATCCCGACGCGGCCACCGAACCCGACCGGGGCAACTTCGCCCGGTTTTATTTCTACGGTTCGGATTATACCTATCGCAGCGGCGGCGCGCGCTAGGCGTGCGCGACCGGACGTTCCGGAAGCTATAGCGCAATGGGCGTGGAGAGGCGTATGCGAACTCCCTATCCCCTTTTTACAAACTCGGCTTTGAGGATTTTCTCGCCTTGCCCCGGAAAGTGGATGCGGAGTTTGCCGTTCCACACCTGCTTGACTTCGCCCTCGCCCCAGGCATCGTGTACCGCCAGGTCGCCGCGCGTCCACGACCGCTGCGCCCCGGCCCGGCCGGGGGTTCCCGCATGCTTGGCTTCGTAGCGTACCCGGCGTTCCGTGCCCCGCCGACAGTTGTCGCAACGGCCGCATGCCTCGTCGGCCGCCAGTGCAAAGTAGCGCCGGACGACCTTGATGCGGCAGAGGTTGCTCTCCGCGTAGTGCAGCATCTCCTGGGCGCGGCGTCGCCGGCGTTCCCGGGCGGCGCGGTGGCGCACGACCACGCGGGCCAAGCGCTCTTCGTCGAAAGTTCCCGTGGGCCGAAATACGGCTTTTCCCAGCGCTTCCACGGCCCCGGCTTCCTCCAACATCTCCAAAATTAAGCGGGTTCGAGCAAGGCTTTCCCCGGCCGCTTGGGCCAAGCGCGCCACCGGCATACCGCTTTCGTTCACCCCCGGGTAGGCCCGCAGCAGGCGTATGGCGTCGGAGATGTCGCCCACGGTAGCTTCGGGCAGTTTCTCCTGACGCAAACGCCGTAGCAACTTGTCGTCGCGCCGGTAGAGGAGGATGGCGCGCACCTTCTTCTCGTCACGGGCGATACCGGCCACATCGAGATAATAGCGCTCCAGGTCTTGGGGCATGTCAACATGCACAATGAAGTTGAGCTCGGGGAGCGAGCGCGGAAGGGTGAGCGGCGAGGAGGCGACCAGAAGCTTCGTGCGGCCCTCGACAAAGTCCGACAGAGCCTCGCTTTTCTCGCGCACGCGCATGGTCGGAAAATGGGTGCGGGTTTCCGCGCCGTTGCGCCGCAGCTCGGCCGCCAGTTCGCGTCCGGTTCGCGCGCTTTCGGTAAAGAAGATGCCGCGGCCCGATAGTCCCGTTCCCACCCGGATGGCCAACTCGGTTTGCCGCTCGGCGCTTCCCGGACGCGCCACCTCCAAAGTCAGGTTGTCGCCGAAAAGGCGATAGTAGAAAACCCGGGGTTCGCGAAGGCGCGTGCGCGCCGCGATGCGCTTCAACACGTCGGGATCGCCGCGTTTGCTCAACACCAGCGCGGGGGCGGGATACCGCGAGCGAAGGGCCAGGATGCGCGCGGTCGTGCCGCCCGCCGCCCAAGTCTCGCCCGCTTCGTAGACCCAGAGTACGGGCCTTTCGTCGTGGAGCGCGCTCCTCAATGGCGCTTCCTCACCTTCGGTACGCAGCAGGCGCGCGGCTTGCTCTTCCGTGAACAAGCTTTCGGACTTGGCGCCCGGGGAAGGGGCGGCGAGCACGATGAAGCCTTGCAGTTTCTCCAAGAGGGCTCGGTATAAGGTGCGTGGATCGGCCGGATGCGGGTAAACGACAATGGCATCTTTTTGGCCGGACAGTTGCCCGGCGATGGGTTGCTCGGTGGCGATGTCGCTTGCGAACCGCGCGACGTCGCCTTCGTGCTCCGCCATAGGGCCCTTTCTATTCTCCGCGTGCTTTCCCCGCGGAGATCGTGACTCTTACCCTGTAGGACAACGCCCGCGAGCAAATAGTTCCCGGTGCCGCGGCTGTGGCGAAAGAAGGCGGATTCCGTTACCCTGTGATTTTTTTCCTCCACCCGGAAGGGGCTCCGCTTATGAAGAAAATTAAACGCGCGCTACTCAGCGTTTCGGATAAGGCGGGCGTGGTCGAATTCGCCCAAAAGTTGACTCGTTATAAAGTGGAGTTGGTTTCCACCGGCGGCACGGCCAAGATGTTGCGCGAAGCGGGCTTGAAGGTGCGCGACGTGAGCGAGCTAACCGGCTTTCCCGAGATGATGGACGGCCGCGTCAAGACGCTGCACCCCAAGGTACACGGGGGCTTACTGGGTCGGCGCGACCTTCCGGCTCACGTCGAAGCCATGCGCGAACACGGCATCGAACCC
>SKOF01000370.1 GCA_007120155.1 Thioalkalivibrio sp.
GCGACCGCCAGCGGCCCCACCCCGGGCACATCCACTTCAAACGACGAACCGGTTGTGGCGTGTGCTGCCTGCATGTTCTTGTTGGGCCGTCTCCAGCGAAACCAGGGAACCATCGGCGCGTCTCCCGCCGGCTACCCCGCAAGCGTCAAGGGAATGCGTTCGTGTACCCGGCCCTCTTTTCGGGCCGCTCCGCTTCCGCTCTCAACCAAAGCAGGTTCCATGCCAGCAAACAAATGGGTTTCAATTCATGGATTTGTGGAAATCCACCCCCCTACGGATCACCACAAAATGCAATCCTTCCCGGTCATCGCCGCCGGGAAGGGTGATTTGCAATGTGCACGATCAGATAGCATAGCCGCCACGGGCCCGGCACGCTCCGGGCGCCCCGTCAGCGGGGCGCGAGACTGCCCGCCAGAGACAGGGCCGCGCCCCCGGCCAGCACCCAGCCGACCCAGGGCAGGCCCAGGGCGCCGGGCAGATCCGTGAGAGTGGCCAGAAGGACGGCCGACAGGAGCAGCGCACCCCCCATCAGGGCCAGGACCGTGCGCCGGTTGGCCGCCCGCACCTCCCGGCGCAGGGCGTCGATCCGGTCGCGCCGGGAGGCCTGGTGGATCTCCATGCGGCTCCTGGCGGTGAGTGCATCGTGCAGCAACCCGGGCATTTCGGGCAGCTTTTCCATAATGACCGGCAGATGGCGGCGCATGCCACGGATCATGGCGCGCACGCCCACTTGTTCGTCCATCCACCGCTCGATGAACGGCTTGGCGGTGGTCCACAGGTCGAGGTCCGGGTAGAGGTCCCGGCCCAGTCCCTCGATATTGAGCAGGGTCTTCTGCAGCAGCACCAGCTGGGGCTGCACCTGCATGTTGAAGCGGCGCGCGGTCTGGAACAGTCGCAACAGCAGGTGGCCGAAGGAGATGTCCTTCAGCGGCCGCTGGAAGATGGGCTCGCAGACGCTGCGAATGGCGGACTCGAACTCGTCCACGCGGGTATCGGCAGGCACCCAGCCGGATTCCACGTGAAGTTCCGCCACGCGCCGGTAGTCCCGGTTGAAGAACGCGTAGAAATTCTCCGCCAGGTAGCGCTGGTCCGAGGGCAGCAGCGTGCCGACGATGCCGAAATCCACGGCCAGGTAGCTGGGCTCCTCCGGATGCGTGCGGCTGACGAAGATGTTGCCGGGATGCATGTCCGCGTGGAAGAAGTTGTGGCGGAACACCTGGGTGAAGAAGATCTCCACGCCCCGCTCGGCCAGCAGCTTGAGGTCCACGCCATGGGACCTCAGCATCGCCATGTCCGACACGGGGATGCCGTCGATGCGCTCCATGACCATCACCTCCTGGCGGGTGTGGTCCCAGTCCACCTCGGGGATATAGAGCAGCGGCGAGCCGGCGAAGTTGCGCCGCAGCTGCGCCGCGTTGGCCGCCTCGCGCACCAGGTCCAGTTCGTCCATGATGGTCTTTTCATACTCCTGGACCACCTCCACCGGACGCAGGCGGGCGCCCTCGGACCAGTAGCGCTCGGCAAGGCCGGCGAGGATGTACATCAGTTCCAGATCCCGGCGGATGACCCGCCGGATCTGGGGACGCACCACCTTGACCACCACCTCGCGCCCGTCATGCAGACGCGCGCTATGCACCTGGGCGATGGAAGCGGATGCGAGCGGGCTGTCGTCAAAGCGGCTGAATACCGCCTCGATGGGTTGCTCCAGGGAACGCTCGATGATGCCCCGGGCCTCGTCGGTCGGGAACGGCGGCACGCGGTCCTGCAGGCGGGACAGCTCCGCGGCGATATCGTCCGGCAGCAGGTCGCGGCGGGTGGAGAGCATCTGCCCGAACTTGATGAAGATGGGACCGAGATCCTCCAGGGCCCGGCGGATGCGCTCGCCGCGGGGGGCGCGGCGGCCCCGGAACCAGTTCCAGGGCAGCATGTAGAGGAGAAACCGCAGGGGGCGAAACAGGTGGATGGCGAACACCACCTCGTCGAGGCCGTGGCGGATCAGTACCAGGTTGATGGTGACCAGCCGCCAGACCTGCGCCGGCGTGAGCAGCGGAATGGCGCGGCTCACGAACGCGCGCCCTCCGGGCCGTGTTCGAGTCGGTTGATGCGCGCCTCCAACCGGTCCAGATCCTCACGCAATCGGTCCACCTCATCCATGAAGACCTCCACCTCCTCCCGGGCCGGCAGCACCCCCGACTCCTCGCGCAGGTACTCGCCCATGTCCATGCGCAGACTGTCACCGGCATGCCGGGCCCAGCCGGCGAATGCACGCACCGCCTCACCCGTCTGGCGGGCCAGCAGATCGCCGGTCAGGCGCGAGAGCCATTCCTCCCAGTCCAGTTCCACGCCGCGCAGCAGGTCGCGGAACTGCTGACCCAGCCGGGCATCGCCCTCCAGCTGAACACCTTCCGGCAGACGCGTGGTCTCGCCCGCGAGCCCGAGACGTGCCAGGGCCAGGGGCGAGCCGCGGATGAGGGTGTCGGGTTCGGTGTCGAACCGCGTGGTCACCTGAATACGGTCGTCGCCGGGCACGAAGTAGAGCGTGCTCTCGATGCCGGTGAAGTGCAGGGCCACCACCCCTCCGTCCAGTGCGGCAAGACGTGCGCGGCTGTCCGGATCCAGGGCGAGGTAGCCGTTGAACGCCCGTTCCAGGGCGGCGGTGAAACCGGCGAGTGCGCTCATGTCCATGGGAGCGGAAGGCGGTTCAGAACCGGTAACCCCGGTGCAGGGCAACGATGCCGCCGGTGAAATTGAAGTAGTCACAGTCCTCGAGACCGGCGGCCTCCATCATGGCCTTGAGGGTCTCCTGGTCCGGATGCATGCGAATGCTCTCCGCCAGATAGCGGTAGCTGTCGGCATCACCCGTCACCAGCCGGCCCATGAAGGGCAGGGCCCTGAAGGAGTACGCGTCATAGACGGGCTTCAGGCCCGGCGCCACCGGATGGGAAAACTCCAGCACCAGCAGCTTGCCGCCGGGGCGCAGTACCCGGCGCATGGAGGCCAGCGCCTTGTCCTTGTCGGTGACGTTGCGCAACCCGAAGGCAATGGTGACCAGATCGAAGTGTTCGTCGGGAAACGGAAGGCTCTCGGCGTCGCCCTGCACGTAGCGCAGGTTGTCCACGAGGCCCTCGTCGGTGAGGCGGTCGCGTCCCGCCTGCAGCATGGAGGCATTGATGTCGCACAGCACGACCTCGCCCTTCGGGCCCGTGAGCCGGGCGAAACGCGAGGCCAGGTCGCCGGTCCCTCCAGCCAGATCCAGCACCCTATGGCCCGGACGCACGGCGGCCATCTCAATTGTGTAGCGCTTCCACAGCCTGTGAATCCCCATGGACATGAGGTCGTTCATCAGATCGTATTTGCCCGCCACGGAGTGAAACACCTCGCCCACGCGGCGCGCCTTCTCGTCCTTCGGCACCTGCTTGAAACCGAAATGGGTGGTGTTGTCGTCGGTCATCGCGTCAAGCCCTGTTGAATCAGTATCAGCCGCAGAGACGCGGAAAAAGGATCAAAAGAACGACGGGATCAACAGGGAGAGTAGATACATGATTAGCTCACGAGAGAACAAAGGGAAGAGGGGACGAGCGACTGCAGTCTCAGCGGCAGTCCTTAGTTTCGCCCTTCTGCTCGCGGCATGTGGAACCGACGAAGAGGCGGACTCCGGCAACGAGGAGACGACGCCTAGCGACGAAGTCGACGACGAGGCCGCGGATTCGGACGAGGTTCAGCAGACCGCCC
>SKOF01000166.1 GCA_007120155.1 Thioalkalivibrio sp.
ATCCCTCATCCCTCATCCCTCATCCTCCCTTCCTCAGCTCCCCCAGAGACAAGGTCTGTTCGATCACGGCTTTTCCCTCCACGTCGCGGATGCGGAGATGGACTTCCGTATCCTCCCCCTTCCAATCAACCTCGATCTCGCCGAAGTTCTCGCGGTGCCAGGTCGTGGGCAGGGCCCGCTTCGAGTTGTCGGTCGGGGT
The DNA here is from genome assembly GCA_007120155.1 of Thioalkalivibrio sp. Taxonomy (GTDB): domain Bacteria; phylum Pseudomonadota; class Gammaproteobacteria; order Ectothiorhodospirales; family Ectothiorhodospiraceae; genus Thioalkalivibrio_A. The sequence continues at coordinate 200 of SKOF01000166.1, forward strand.
GCCGCGGGGATGGAGCTGGTTGAAGCTGCTCGAGGTGATGTCCCAGATCGGATAGGGCACGCCCTCGCGCTCGACCGAGAGCTCGGCCCAGTGCCGGTCGCCGCTGAGGACGACGACTCCGGCGGCCTCGGTCTTGGCGACGAGGTCGAAGAAGCGGCGGCGCTCGGCCGGCAGGTTCGACCAGGTCTCCTGCCCCGCGTCGGAAGCGACGAACTGGATGCTGCTGGCGACGAGGCGCAGCTCGGCCGGCTTCTTGAGTTCCTCCTCCAGCCAGGCCCACTGCTCCTCGCCGAGCATCGGGATGGCGGGATCCTCGTCCGGGATCCAATGGCCGCCGAGGCGACGCTCGCCCTTTTTCAGGGGACCGCGGAAGTAGCGCGTGTCCAGCATCAGCACCTGCACCCGGCGGCCCGGCTCGCCGTAGATGGCGCTCTCGTAAACGCCGGGGCGGGTGCGGCGCGGCGAGTCGGGGGCGTCGTTCCAGAAATCGACAAAGATTCGCTGGGCCTCGTCGCGCTTCGTATATTCGGAGCCGGCGTCGTTGAGACCGTAGTCGTGGTCGTCCCAGGTCGCGTGGACGGGACAGGCAGCGAGAAGAGCGCGGAAATCGGGATTCGCGGCGAGCACGTCGTATTTCGCCCGCATCTCCTCCATCTCCTCGGTGTCGGCGTAGATGTTGTCGCCAAGAAAGAGGAAGAGGTCGGGCCGATGCTGGAGGATGGTGCGGAAGACCGGCGCGGGATCGTTCTGCTAGAGGCACGAGCCGAAGAGGATGCGGGAGACAGGGCGGGACTCCTCGGCGAAGGCGGAGAAAAGACCGAGGAAGGGCAGGATCGTGAGGCCGAGGCGATGCATCATGGTCCGCCAAGGAAAGCCCCGAACCGGTCGCCGTGCCGGAGGAATCACCCTGCGGGATCGCGTGCCCGGCGCTGCTTGGTCGCCCGCCATAGCAGGGAAACTGCTCGTTCGCGTCAAACTCCATCACGCTGCCCGACATCCCCCCAATCCGTAGGGATGAGCTCGCAGTTCGGAAACTGCTGAAGTTCGGCCTCACCCCCGAGGATCTTCGCGGTGTCCACGCCTCGCGTCCGCGCAATCCGAACATCACCAACGTCTTCTACCGGCGGGGCCTGATCGAAGGCTGGGGCCGAGGCACCAACCGCGTCATCGAAGCCCTCGTCGCCGCCGGCAAGCCGGAGCCCGACTTCGCCGAGACCGGCGGTTGCACCGTGGTCACCTTCCAGTTTCCGAAACCAGACGCTCCGCAAGTCACCGAACAAGTCACCGAACAAGTCTCCGGGGAAGTCTCCGGGGAAGTCACCGGGGAAGTCACCGGGGAAGTCACCGGGGAAGTCACCGGGGAAGTCACCGGGGAAGTCACCGGGGAAGTCACAGGTGAAGTCACAGGTGAAGTCACAGGTGAAGTCACAGGTGAAGTCACAGGTGAAGTCACAGGTGAAGTCACAGGTGAAGTCACAGGGCAAGTCACAGGGCAAGTCGAAGTGCTGCTTCCCGTGCTGAAAGAGACAGCGAAGAGCCGAAAGGAGTTGATGGACGCACTCCAGCTCCGTGGACGTGACAATTTCGAGAAACTCTACCTCCTCCCCGCCCTCGAAGCCGGTCTCGTCGAGCGCACCATCCCCGACAAGCCCAACAGCCGACTCCAAAAATACCGCCTCACCGAAAAGGGGCGAACGATTGTCGGACGATGACGGTCTCCGTCCTTGGCCCCCAACCGCCGCTTCCAGGCCCTCAACCACCAGCCGTCCCCCACTGCCAAGCCGCCCCCAAGCCCGCCAAAATCAAAAATCCAAAATCAACACTCATCAATCGTCAATCCCGCTCCTTCGCGAATCGGTCTCCCCCACCACTCCATTCCTCCATCCCTCCACCGACCGACCGCTCAGGCGGGGCGCCTTTGCCCGAGCCGAATTCAAAGGGGCCAAAAGATCTGAAATGCAAAAGATTTGGCCACTTATGAGATTTCTTCAAAGAGGCAGTCAGTGGTGAGCTCCACTGGCACCAGCTCCTTGGCGTAGGCGTTCGGGGCTACCCCGTGCGTGGTGAGAAAGGTGAGAAACACATTCTTGCGCGTCGCCGTCACTCCCTTGAATACCGCCACCTTGCGCCTCAGTTCCGCCGCGTACCCCTTGGTGATCGTGAAGGCGCCTTGCGAGAACTTGACCTCGACGAGGTGGATCGTGTTGTCCGCCCGGTCGATGAGCAGATCGACCTGGGCCCCATCCGACCACGTCTCGTCGGGGCGATGCACCCAGCCGCACTCCGACGTATCCACTCCGGCGATGCCCAACTCGGATTTGATCTGGCCCACGTGTTTCAAAGCGAGGGCTTCGAGAGCGTAGCCGCTCCAAGCCCGCCACGCCGGGGTGCTTGATTTCGACAGGAAGCCTCCGGCTCCGGCGCTGCCTCCACGCTCCATCCACTTCAGGTGGAAAAGGGAGAACTCATCGGCCAGACGATAGATCGTGTCCTTGCTCTTCTTTGCAAAGGCGGACTGGCAGCGGATGAAGCCCGCTTCTTCCAGCTCCCTCAGCGTCTGGGTCAGCCGTCCCCCCGTCGAGTAAACCCGCGTCAGGGCGGAGCGAGTGACCCCTAAGACACCACCCGCTTGCGACTCCCCCGGAGCGAACCAAGGAAATCGCCGAGTTGCCGGAACGCCTCTTGCCACGAGGTCGGAAGCGGACGCGTCTTTCCGCTTCTCTCCGACAACTGGCCGTGGAAGTTCACGAGCTGCTCCTTCAAACTCCCACCCTTGATCCCCGTCAGCTCGAAGCAGAGCTGCTTCTTGAGATGCTCCCTGATCAGAAAGGTCTTCCCGACTCTCCGCCTGCCGTAAAGAGCCAAAAACTCCGCCTCCTCGCTCGCCAGAAGGCGATCGAGTTCTTTGATTTCCCGAGCGCGTCCGATCAATGCCATGCCATTCAAAGTGGCTAAATGTAGGCGTTGATTCGCGATTTGGCCAGTTTAAATTCCTGAATTCCACAATCTCCGGAGGCCCATGGTGTGGAGCCTTCAGGCGACAAGTCGGAGGTCGGAAATCTTCAATCGGGCGCTGAACTCAACCACCTGTCGTTCGCCGCCGCCAAGCCGCCCCCAATCCCACCAAAATCAAAAATCCAAAATCAACACTCATCAATCGTCAATCCCGCCCCTTCGCGAACCGGCCTCCTCCAGCACTCCCGCACGGCACCCTGCCCTTCGGCCTCACCCCCGAGGATCTTCGCGGTGTCCACGCCTACACCGGCAAGCTGACCTTCCTCCACTTCGACGACTTCGAGGGCAAGACGCTGCCCGAACTGGTGACGCGGGTGAAGATCGACCTGCGGCGGCTCTTCGTCCTCGTCGTCGATCACGGGGAGGACCGCCAGCACCAGATCCTCTTCTTCAAAGAGCGCTTCCTCGGGCCCGAGCATCCCGGGCGCGAGTCGATGGAGCGCTACAGGCGCCGCCTGCGAAAGCTCGGGATCAACGAATCCATGCTCGGCCCCAACGACCAGGGCGCCCCCAGC
>SKOF01000395.1 GCA_007120155.1 Thioalkalivibrio sp.
CGGGTGGCGCCGTTGTCCTGGGGGTTGAACTGCACACCGATGCCGGGGGTGCGGTTGCCCTAGGCACGGGGCGGCGTCAGCCAGATGATACGACCTGCGACCGGCATGCGCTCCCGTTCCTCCATGAGCGTGAGCAGCATGAACACCTCGTCGCCCAGTTTGTAGGGTTTCTGGGTGGGGATGAACAGGCCGCCGTTCTTCACGAACGGCATATATGCGGCGTACAAGGAGTTCTTGTCCTTGATGGACAGCGAGAGAATACCCTGTCCTGACGACATGTCGGTGACTCCGTCACGGCCTGCCGGGGGCGAGATCCGCAAACACGTCCTCCAGCAGAAGCTGCGGATTGACGGTGGTGCGGGCCAGTCGCCGCCATTCGGCGAGGCGATCCTGCAATGGAAAGGCTCGACCCAAGTCTAACGCCTTTGCGAGCGGCTGCAAATCCTTGATCCGCGTATCGCCGGTCTGCCCGGCCAGTGCCTGGCGCGCGGATTCCCACAGGGCGATCTGTATCCAGCGAATGAGACGCTCGGTCTCCTGCCCCTTCCAGTGTTCCGCCAGTTCCACGATGCCGCGTCTGCCGGCGGACAATTCGGCCAGGTCACGCACCAGGGCCCGCCAGTGTTCGGCAGCCCCCTCCTCGGCCAGCGCCCGTGCCGTCAACGGCGCACCCCGCGCCATGCACAGCAGCACGTCCATATCCGCTGCCGCCACACCCTGAGCCGCCAGCCAGGCGCGTGTATCCGTCTCGCCGGGCAGGGGCACGGAGACGATCTGGCAGCGGCTGCGAATGGTGGCGGGCAGGCGGGAGGGTTCCGCCGTCACCAGGATCAGGAGCGTGTATTCCGGCGGTTCCTCCAGGGTCTTGAGCAGGCTGTTCGCTGCGTTGACGTTCATGGCGTCCGCCGGCCACAGAACGGCCACCCGGTGGGCACCCATGGAGCGGCTCAGGCCCATGGTCCCGGCCAGCTCGCGGATCTGGTCCACGAGGATCTGCGTCTTGTCCTCGGGAATGGTCAGGCGCACCTGGTCCGGATGGGTGCCCGCATGGTGCAGACGGCAACTCGGACAGCGGCCGCACGGATCTCCCTGCGGACCGGGTTCAGTGCACAGGGCGGCGCCGGCCAGGGCCTCCGCCAGGGCCAGCTTGCCGATGCCCCCGGGGCCTGTGAGCAGCAGTGCATGGGGCATGCGATCGGCCGCCATGCGCCCCAGCAATTGACGCCATGTGGACTCCAGCCAGGGATAGGGGGCGGTCGGGCTCATGTCCCCTGCCCTGTCACCATCAGAGACGAGACTGCCTGCTGCAGGTCACCGGCCACCGCTTCCACGGACCGGGAGGCGTCGATGATGCGATAACGGGCCGGTTCACTGCGAGCACGTTTCAGATAGGCCTCACGCACCCGTTCGAAGAACTCCACGGCCTCCTGTTCGAAGCGGTCCGCCTCGCTCCGGCCTCGGGCACGGGCTAGGCCTGTTTCCACATCCATGTCCAGCAACAGCGTGAGATCCGGCCGTATGGGGCCCTGCACCCAGGCTTCCAGGGCGGCGATGCGGGCGGTGTCGAGACCGCGCCCGCCACCCTGGTAGGCATAGGTGGCATCGGTGAACCGGTCGCACAGCACCCACTTGCCCGCCTCCAGGGCCGGCAGGATCAGGGTGCGCAGATGTTCCGCCCGGGCCGCGAACATGAGCAGCAGCTCGGTATCCGGATGCATGGCCGGATGATCCCTGGACAGCAGCAGACCGCGGATCGCCTCGGCCACGGGCGTGCCCCCCGGCTCACGGGTGGTGATGAGCGCGATGCCCTGATCCTCCAGAAAGCGCTTGAGCCCCTCCATCTGGGTGGACTTGCCGGCGCCCTCGCCCCCTTCCAGGGTGATGAAGCGGCCCCGTCGCTTCGATGACGGCTGGTTCATGGTCGTGCACTCCCCGGATAGCGACCGGCATCGCCTCCCAGCTGATACCGGATCACCGCCTCCCGGTGTTCCTGGTAGGTGGTGGAGAAATGATGACTGCCGTCGCCCCGGGAGACAAAGAACAGCACCTCGGAGTCGGCAGGATTGAGGGTGGCCCGGATGGCATCACCCCCCGGCAGTGCAATGGGCGTGGGCGGCAGGCCCGCCCGCGTGTAGGTGTTGTACGGGGTGTCGGTCCGCAGGTCCCGCCGGCGCAGCCTGCCATCACTGACCTGCCCTCCATACACCTGTGCCCCGTAGATGACCGTGGGATCGGTCTGCAGTCGCATGCCCCGGCGCAGGCGCGTGGTGAACACCGCCGCGACCAGTTCCCGCTCATCGGGTACACCGGTCTCCCTTTCCACGATGGACGCCAGGATCAGGGCCTCGTAGGGCGTTTCCAGCGGCAGGTCCTGCTGGCGCTCCGCCCAGGCCGATTCCAGGACACTCACCATGCGCCGATGCGCCCGATCCAGAAACTCCAGATCCGTGGTCCCGCGTGGAAACAGATAGGTGTCCGGATAGAACCAGCCCTCGGGATGTTCGCCGGGGCGGCCGAGCCGCGCCATGATCTCCATATCCTCCTCCGGCATCAGGGTCTGCTTCAGATGGGGATGCGCGCGAACGGCGTGCATGAGTTGTGCGAAGGTCCATCCCTCCGGGATGGTCAGGCTGTACTGGATCGTGCGCCCGCCGAGGAACAGGGCCAGCAGGCCGCGCGGTGTCAGCCCCGGTTCCAGGCGGTATTCCCCGGTTCGGACATTGGTGGAATCCGCCTCGACCCGGGCGTGGAACTCCCAGTAGAGGGGACGTTGGAGCCAGCCCGCTTCATGGAGTTCACGGGCCACGCGGCGTACCGAGGCGCCGGCCGGCAGCTCATAGACCTGGGGCTCGTCCAGGGCCAGGGGCCGGTCCATGAAACGCAGGTAATCCACGGTCAGGCCCGCCGCAGCCGCCACCGCAAGCAACACCAGGCCCGCCACCAGCCACCTCACGGTCCGGCTCCGTCCAGGGCGCGCTGCAGCAGGCCGGCCAGGGGAGACACCGGCAGCGCACGCCCGTCCAGCGCCCGCACCGGCCACAGGCCGATCAGCGTGTTGGTGAGCAGCAGCCCGTCGGCCCCGAACAGGTCATCCAGGCCGAAGCGCCCCTCGTAAACGGGAATCCCCAGCCCCCGGGCACACGCCATGACCCGGGCCCGGGTGACACCCGCCACGCCGCATTGATCCAGCAGGGGCGTGTGCAGGGCGCCGTCCCGGATCAGGAACAGGTTGCTCATGGTCCCTTCCACCACGTGGTCCTCCGTGTCCAGCATGATGCCTTCCTGGAATCCGTCCTGCCATTCGTTGCGCGCCAGCACCTGTTCCAGGCGATTGAGATGCTTGATGCCCGCCAGCAGGGGGTTGCGCGCCAGGCGCGTTTCGCAGACGCGGACGGGGACGCCTTCCTCGCGCCAGGCTGCCGGGTATGCGGGGATGTCCAGCGCCATCAGGATGCGTGTCGGCTCGGGTAACGGGGGTGGCCGGTAGCCCCGGGGCCCGGTACCCCGGGTGAGCATCAGCTTGAGTGCGCCGTGTGTACCGGACGCGAGTACCGTGCGTGCCTCGGCCAGCCACAGGGCGGGATCCGGCATAGGCAGATCCAGGCGCGTACAGCCCGCGGCCATGCGCGTCATGTGCCGCTGCCAGTGCCCGGGTTCGCCGCCCTGCACGGCCAGCGTCTCGAACAGGCCGTCGCCATAGGCGAGGCCGCGATCGGTCACCGGCACGTCCTCCCGGGCTTCACCGTTCACCAGGATCATGACACCAGCATCCGGCGCAGGCCTTCGGCCTTGTGGCGGGTCTCCTCCAGTTCCCGCAGGGGGTCGGAGTCGGCGACGATGCCGGCCCCGGTGCGAAAGCGGAGTTCCCTGCCCTGTTGCACCAGGGTCCTGATGAGGATGTTCAGGTCCATGTCGCCGTCCCGGTTCAGGTAACCCAGGGAACCGGTGTAGGCGCCCCGTCCCTGTCCTTCCAGTTCCGCGATGATCTCCATGCAGCGCACCTTGGGGCAACCGGTGATGGTGCCGCCGGGAAAGACCGCGCGGATGACCTCGCCGGGGCTGACCTCCGCGCGCAGCCTGCCGGTGACGTTGGAGACGATGTGATGGACATGGGGATAGGTTTCCAGCGTCATCAGCTCGTCCACCCGAATGCTGCCGGGCCGGCACAGACGTCCCAGGTCGTTGCGCTCCAGGTCCAGGAGCATGATGTGCTCGGCCCGTTCCTTGGCATTGCCCAGAAGCTGTGTCGCCAATGCGCGGTCCGCCTCCAGCCGGGCCCCCCGGGGGCGTGTGCCCGCGATGGGACGTGTATCGACACGGTCGCCGCGCACGCGCACCAGCCGCTCCGGCGAGGAACTGATGATCTGCCCGCCCGGCAGGGTGGCCAGGGCCGCGAACGGCGCCGGATTGCAGCCCCGCAGTCTGTCGTAGAGGTCGGCCGCGGCGATATCCTCACCCAGCCGGGCCCGCCAGGCGCGGGACAGGTTCACCTGGAAGACATCACCGTCGCGAATATAACGGATGATCCGCGCCACTCCGTCCAGATAGCGCTGCGGCGGATCCTCGTCCAGGGATTCGGGCCACGGGACGGGGGGCGGCGGACGCATGGCGTCCAGCGAGGCGAGATCGGCACGCATCTGCTCCAGCGCATTCTCGTGTCCCGGTTCAGCCACCAGGTACGTCCGCGCCAGGGCGTGGTCCACCACCATGGCACACGGAAAGCGCTGCGCGAAGGCGACCGGCAATCCGCAGGGATCCGACGGGAGATTCAGCACCGGCTCCACCTGGCCGGCCAGCTCGTAGCCCAGAAAGAGAAACCAGCCGCCGCGAAACGGCAGGCGTTCGGGATCACCGGGCGGGCGCTCGATGCGTTCCCTGTGCCAGCAGGCATCGAGCCGGTGCAGAAAGTCCGGGGATCGATCCATGGATTCGAGGACCAGTCGGTCCCTCGGGAATGCGAACAGGATGCTGTAGCGCGCCTGGGGCGTGCCCCGCAGGGCGCTTTCCAGGAGGTGGGGATATCGCCCGGGCCAGCGCCGGTGAAGCGCCAGCAGATCCGCAACCGACTCCAGGCAGGGGGCATCGCCGCCCCATGCCTGGATGGCGTCAGAGGGCCCGGAAGATGAGGGTGCCGTTGGTGCCACCGAATCCGAAGGAATTGGACAGGCCCACCCGGATGTTCATCTCACGGGCGGTGTTGGGCACGTAGTCCAGATCGCACTCCGGGTCGGGGTTGTCGAGGTTGATGGTGGGCGGGGCAATGCCATGCTTGATGGCCAGGGCCAGAAACACCGCCTCGACCCCCCCTGCGGCGCCCAGCAGATGTCCGGTCATGGACTTGGTGGAGCTGATGGCCGTCTTGTAGGCGTGATCGCCCAGGGCGCGCTTGGCCGCCATGGTTTCCGCCTTGTCGCCGGCGGGTGTCGAGGTGCCGTGGGCATTGATGTAGTCCACCTCATCCGGGTTGAGTCCGGCATCACGCAGCGCCATGAGCATGCACTTGGCGGCCCCTTCCCCGCCCTCGGAGGGCTGGGTCATGTGGAAGGCGTCGCTGTTCCACCCGAACCCGGCCAGTTCGCAGTAAATGGGCGCGCCGCGGGCGCGGGCGTGTTCGTATTCCTCCACCACCAGCACGCCGGCGCCGTCGCCGAGCACGAAGCCGTCCCGGTCCCGGTCCCAGGGGCGGCTGGCCTTTTTGGGATCATCGTTGCGGGTGGACAGCGCGCGGGCGGCGGCAAACCCGCCGATGCCCAGCGGCGTGGTCGCCATCTCGGCGCCGCCGGCGACCATCACGTCCACGTCGCCGTACATGATCATGCGCGCGGCATCACCGATGTTGTGGGTGCCGGTGGCGCAGGCGGAGACAATGGAAATGTTCGGCCCCTGCAGGCCGCACATGATGGACAGGTTGCCGGCCACCATGTTGATGATGGCACTGGGCACGAAGAACGGCGAGATCTTGCGCGCACCCCCCTTGAGGTAGGCGCCGTAGCTCTTCTCGATGTAGGGCAGGCCCCCGATACCCGAGCCGATCGCCACGCCGATACGCTCGGCGTTGGCCTCGGTCACCTCCAGCCCGGAGTCGCGTATGGCCTCCAGGCCCGCGGCGATGCCGTAATGGACGAAAGTGTCCATCTTCCGCTGTTCCTTGGGCGGGATGTAATCGTCCGCATTGAAATCCCGCACCTCGCCGGAGATCCGCACGGGCATCTCGGAGGCGTCGAAGACCTCAATGGGCGAGATTCCGCTACGGCCTGCGGTGATATTGTCCCATGCTGTGGGGATGGTTGATCCGACCGGGGAGACGATCCCCAGTCCGGTGATGACGACGCGCCGTTTAGACAAGCTCTTGTCCTCGGAAAATTGGATTTCCTGCCGGATCAAAACACCCGTGGCCGCGAACAGGGGGTTCCGCTCGCGGCCACGGGTTAAGACCTTGGATCGTGGGCCGTAATCCCGCCCCGATCAACCCTGCAGGTGAGCGTTGATGTAATCAATCGCCTGTTGCACGGTGGTGATCTTCTCCGCTTCCTCGTCCGGAATCTCGGTCTCGAATTCCTCTTCCAGCGCCATGACGAGTTCAACGGTGTCCAGGGAGTCCGCGCCCAGATCATCCACGAAGGAAGAGGTCGTCTTCACTTCCTCTTCCTTCACGCCCAGTTGTTCCACAACGATCTTCTTGACGCGTTCTTCGATGTTGCTCATGGTCAGAGTATCCCCATTGATTGGATAAGCAGCCGCTGCTGGGCAGCCATTTTAGTGAAAACCCTCAGGCCCTTCCACTTGAAGTGACATGGATCACGCCGGCCTGGTGCCTCGGGACTTTTCAAGGGGCGCGAGTATGGCGCCTGTCCCGTCTCCTGTAAACCTTTCGGGCGTGGTTTCGTGGCCCTTTCCCGGCCAGCAAGCCGCACCGCTAATTCCTTCATAAAGAGTCTGTTATGGCCCGTTTCTCAAGACATGTACATGCCGCCGTTCACGTGCAGGGTCTCCCCGGTGACATAAGCGGCCGCGGGGGACGCGAGGAAGGCCACCACCGAGGCGATCTCCTCGGGACGTCCCAGCCGGCCCAGCGGTATCTGTTCCAGCAGCGCATCGCGCTGGGCATCGGGCAGGGACCGGGTCATGTCCGTGTCGATGAAACCGGGCGCCACCGTGTTGACGGTGATGCCCCGGGAACCGACCTCCCGGGCCAGTGATTTGCCCAGGCCCAGCAGGCCCGCCTTGGCCGCCGCGTAGTTGGTCTGTCCGGCATTCCCGGTGGAGCCCACCACGGAGCCCACGTTGATGATGCGCCCCTTGCGCGCCTTCATCATGCCGCGCAGCACACCCCGGGTCACACGCCAGACGGCGGTGAGGTTGGTCTGGATAATGGCGTCCCACTCCTCGTCCTTCATGCGCATCATGAGGTTGTCCCGGGTAATGCCGGCATTGTTCACCAGGATGGTGATGCCGCCCACATCCTCGGTGATCTGCCGGATGACCGAATCGACGGCATCCGCCCCGGTGACATCCAGTGCCATGCCGCGGCCCTTGAAGCCGCCCTCGCGCAGGTAGCCCGTGATGGACTCGGCGCCGGATTCGCTGGTGGCGGTGCCCACCACGGTGGCGCCCTGCCTGGCCAGCGCCAGGGCAATGGCCTTGCCGATGCCCCGGCTGGCGCCGGTGACCAGTGCGATCTCGTTCTCAAGGGTCATGGAATTGCTCTCCTCGCGTCACTGTTCATCGCTGCGCCGTCTTGCGCAACGGTTCATGTCCGGGCCACGGAGTTCGCGGCGTATACAGAGAAAAGGACGGGATCAGGATCAGCGCACCGTGCCGCTGGGGCCTCTGTGGCAGAAAAGTGCCTTCGCAGCCTGCGCGATGTCAGGCGCCCACCAGGTCCAGGGCCTGGCGCAGGCTTTCCGGATCCTGGACGCAGGCCACGCCCAGGCCCTTGTCGATTCGTTTGTTGAGGCCGGTGAGCACCTTGCCGGGACCCAGCTCGACGATGGCGGACACACCCTGCGCGGCCATGTGCCGTACGCTGTCCACCCAGCGCACCGGGCGGTGAAGCTGTGCCGCCAGGGCAGCGCGGATATCGTCGGGTGCCTCATGGGCGGAGGCATCCACGTTATGGATCACCGGGATCCCGGGGGCGGTGACTGCCGTGTCCGCCAGACGACCGGCCAGCCGGGCCGCCGCATCCTCCATGAGCCGGCAATGGGACGGCACACTGACCGGCAGCTTCACGCTGCGTCTGGCGCCCGCCTCCTCGGCCAGGGCCACGGCTCGGTCCACGGCGGCGGTGTCCCCCGCGATCACCACCTGTCCGGGGGAGTTGAAGTTCACGGCTTCCACGACGCCGCCCTGGGCGGCCCGGGCGCAGACATCCATGACCTGCCCGTCATCCAGACCCAGGATCGCCGCCATGGCGCCCTCACCCGGCGCCACCGCCCCCTGCATCAGGCGGCCGCGCTCGGCCACGAGCTGCACGGTATCGGCGAAACCCAGCGCACCGGCACACACCAGTGCCGTGTATTCACCCAGACTGTGCCCCGCCAGGATGGCCGGTGTCCTGCCGCCCGAAGCCTGCCAGACGCGCCATGCGGCCACGCCCGCGGCCAACATGGCAGGCTGGGTCATCTCGGTGCGGTTCAGATCTTCCTCCGGGCCGTTCTGCGCCAGATTCCACAGGTCAGAGCCCAGGGCGTCGGACGCCTCCTCAAAGGCCTCGCGCACCTGCGGGTGTGCGTCGGAAAGCGCGCTCAGCATGCCCAGGGACTGGGACCCCTGGCCAGGGAATACACAGGCAAACGTCATGTCAATGGATGGCCTCTGTGGCGGTGGCAGAATATGTGGATCCGGTGACGCGGTCTCGACAATGAGCGGGGCGTGCGCAACCCCGGGCGCCTCGCAGCCTCATCGACGGTTGGCGCCCCCGACGGATGGAGCGCGTTCGGCATGCGACACATCCGCAGGCCGCGTAGTGTAGTTAAACTGTGGATGCCCGGGCAAATAACGTGAATCCGCCCTTGTTTTATGGAGCCGGTTGTTGATAATGGGCGGCTTGGTGCGACCTGACAAATTCGGTTCTTATGGCCAAAGAAGACCACATCGAAATGGAAGGCACGGTGCTTGACACCTTGCCCAACACCATGTTCCGGGTGCAGCTCGACAATGGCCACATCGTGACGGCCCACATCTCCGGGCGCATGCGCAAGCACTACATCCGCATCCTCACGGGTGACCGCGTCACGGTGCAGATGACCCCCTACGATCTGACCAAGGGCCGCATCACCTACCGCAACAAGTGATCCCTTGCGGATCTACCCTTCCAAAGAACAAGTACTTGCCGCAGAGAATTGAACAATCAATCCGATGGTTCTCTGAGCCTCCGCGTCTCCGCGGCGGCTGAATCAATCTCAATGCACCGCCTCTTCCTGGTAGTCGAGCACGAGTGAATCGTCGCGCACGGTGACGTGCACCTCGCCGCCCGAGGTCAGGCGGCCGAACAGGATCTCCTCGGCCAGCGGCTTCTTGATGTGCTCCTGGATGACGCGGGCCATGGGACGGGCGCCCATGCGCGGATCGTAACCGTGCTGGGCGAGCCACAGGCGTGCCTCCTCGTCCACGTCCAGCACCACCTTTTTCTCGTCCAGCTGCGCCTGGAGCTGGGTGAGGAACTTGTCCACCACGCTGGCGATGATCTCCGGCGCCAGGGCGCGGAACTGGATGATGCCGTCGAGGCGGTTGCGGAACTCCGGGCTGAAGGTGCGCTTGAGCACTTCCATGGCGTCGGTGGAGTGGTCCTGCCGGGTGAAACCCATGGTTGCCCGGGCAGAAAGTTCCGCGCCGACGTTGCTGGTCATCACCATGATCACGTTGCGGAAATCCACCTTGCGCCCGTTGGTGTCGGTGAGCGTTCCGTGGTCCATGACCTGAAGCAGCAGGTTGAACACATCCGGATGGGCCTTCTCGATCTCGTCGAGCAACAGCACCGCATGGGGGTGTTTGAGGATGGCGTCGGTGAGCAGCCCGCCCTCGTCGTAACCGACGTATCCGGGCGGCGCGCCGATCAGACGCGATACCGTGTGGCGCTCCATGTACTCCGACATGTCGAAGCGCACCAGTTCGATGCCCAGCAGATCCGCGAGCTGACGCGTGACTTCCGTCTTGCCCACGCCCGTAGGCCCGGAGAACAGAAACGAACCGATGGGCTTCTGGCCGTCGCCCAGGCCGGAGCGGGCCATCTTGATGGCTGACGCCAGGGTGGAGATGGCCTCCTCCTGGCCGAACACCACCATGTTCAGGTTGCGCTCCAGGTGCTTGAGGGTCTCCATGTCGGAGGCGGACACGCTCTTGGGCGGAATGCGCGCAATCTTGGCGACAATGCTCTCCACGTCCTGCACCGAGATGGTCTTCTTGCGGCTGCCCGGCGGTTGCAGACGGCGGTTGGCGCCGGCCTCATCGATCACGTCGATGGCCTTGTCCGGCAGGTGGCGATCGGTGATGTACCGGCTGGACAGCTCCGCCGCCGCCTTGAGCGCCTTCTGGGTGTAACGCACGTCATGGTGGGATTCGAAACGCGATTTGAGCCCCTTGAGGATCTCCACCGTCTCGTCCACCGTGGGTTCGTTCACGTCGATCTTCTGGAAGCGGCGGGCCAGCGCCCGGTCCTTCTCGAAGATGCCGCGGTACTCCTGGTAGGTGGTGGAGCCGACACATTTCAGCTCACCGGATGCCAGCATGGGCTTGATCAGGTTGGAGGCATCCATGACACCGCCGGAGGCGGCACCCGCCCCGATGACGGTGTGGATCTCGTCGATGAACAGCACTGAACCCGGACGGCGCTTGAGCTGGGCGAGCACACCCTTCAGGCGCTTCTCGAAGTCGCCCCGGTACTTGGTGCCGGCCACCAGGGCGCCCAGGTCCAGGGAATAGATGACCGCATCCTTGAGGATCTCGGGCACCTCCCCGTCCACGATCTTCTTGGCAAGCCCCTCGGCGATGGCGGTCTTGCCCACGCCTGCCTCGCCTACGTACAGGGGATTGTTCTTGCGCCGGCGGCACAGGATCTGCACGGTGCGCTCCACCTCGTGGGCACGGCCGATGAGCGGGTCAATCTTGCCCAGGCGGGCCTGCTCGTTGAGGTTGGTGGCGTAGGCCTCGAGCGGATTGGTCCGCTGGCCTTCCTCGCCTTCAACGGCGGATTCCTGCCGCGCGGCGGCATCCTCGTCGGGATGCTCCTCCGGCACCTTGGAGATGCCGTGGGAGATGTAGTTGACCACGTCCAGGCGTGCCACGTCCTGCTGGGCCAGCAGGTAGACGGCATGAGACTCCTGCTCACCGAAGATGGCCACGAGCACGTTCGCGCCCGTGACCTCCTTGCGCCCGGAGGATTGCACATGGAAGACCGCGCGCTGAAGCACCCGCTGAAAACCCAGGGTGGGTTGGGTGTCGCGCAGGTCCTTGGGCGGCAGGCGCGGAGTGTTGGTATCCACGAACTGGGCCAGCTCGCCGCGCAGTTTTTCCAGATCGACGCCACAGGCGCGCATCACTCCGGCGGCCGTGGGATTCTCCGTCAGGGCCAGCAACAGGTGCTCCACGGTCATGAACTCATGGCGCTTGTCGCGGGCGGCCTTGAAGGCCGTGTTCAGGGAGAATTCGAGTTCTTTGTTCAACATGATGTCACCCCGTCAGGGTCGTTACGCCTGCTCCATTGCGCACAGGAGCGGGTGGTTGTGCTGGCGAGAGTAGTCGTTGACCTGCGCCACCTTGGTCTCGGCGATATCCCGCGGATAGATGCCGCATACGCCCTTGCCCCGGGTGTGCACGTGCAACATGATCCGCGTGGCCTTCTCCCTGTCCATCCCGAAGAATCCTTCCAGGACTTCCACGACGAACTCCATGGGTGTGTAGTCGTCGTTGAGAAGCACGACCTGAAACTGCGGCGGTGGCTTGATCCTGGGGCGGGCCTCCTCGAGGGCCAGCTCCTGGTCGGGTTGTTTCCTTTCGTCACCCATGGTTTGGCAGTGGTGTCTTTTGACAGTGGTTCAACGGTTCATGCCGAAAAAGGCAGGTCGCGGAATGTTCACCGGCCAGACGCCCCGATTATAGCCCAGCCGCCGATACCGAAGCCCTTGGGGACAAGGGGGGTATTGGGGGCGGCACCGGGACGCGGCCGGATGAATTCGCGGCCTGTCAGGCCATGTGATCGATCATGTTCTGGCCGAACTCGGAGCACGAAAGTTCCGTGGCGTCCTCTTTCAGGCGGGCGAAGTCGTAGGTGACCCGCCCCGAGGTGATGGCCCCCTCCAGCCCCTTGATGACCAGATCCGCCGCCTCGCTCCAGCCCATGTGGCGGAGCATCATCTCCGCCGAGAGGATCAGGGAGCCAGGATTGACTTTGTCCTGTCCGGCATACTTGGGTGCCGTGCCGTGGGTGGCCTCGAACATGGCCACGGTATCCGACAGGTTGGCCCCCGGGGCGATGCCGATACCGCCCACCTGCGCGGCCAGGGCGTCGGAGATGTAGTCACCGTTCAGATTCAGAGTGGCGATGACGCTGTACTCCGCCGGACGCAGCAGGATCTGCTGCAGGAACGCGTCGGCGATCACGTCCTTGACCACGATCTCCGTGCCCGTGACCGGGTTCCTGAAGCTGCACCAGGGGCCGCCGTCGATCTCCGTGGCGCCGAACTCCTCCCTGGCCAGTTCGTAGCCCCAGCTCTTGAAGGCCCCTTCCGTGAATTTCATGATGTTGCCCTTGTGCACCAGGGTCACGGAGTCACGGTCGTTGTCGATGGCGTACTGGATGGCCTTGCGCACAAGGCGCCGGGTGCCGTCCCGGGAAACCGGCTTGACGCCGATACCGCTGCTCTCCGGGAAACGGATCTTCCGCACGCCCATGTCCTTGACCAGGAAATCGATCACCTTGCGGGCCTCGGCGCTGCCGGACTCCCATTCGATGCCCGCGTAGATGTCCTCGGAGTTCTCCCGGAAGATCACCATGTCGGTCTTCTCCGGTTCACGCAGGGGGCTGGGCGTGCCGGCGAAATAACGCACCGGGCGCAGGCAGACGTAAAGGTCCAGTTCCTGGCGAAGCGCCACGTTCAATGAACGGATGCCGCCGCCGACCGGCGTGGTCAGCGGCCCCTTGATGGAGATCAGGTAGTCGCGCACGGCGTCCAGTGTCTCGGCCGGCATCCAGGTATCCTTGTCGTAGACCCGGGTGGCCTTCTCGCCGGCATAGATCTCCATCCACGAGATGGC
>SKOF01000211.1 GCA_007120155.1 Thioalkalivibrio sp.
ACATGGCTGCGGTGTGCCGGTCGAAGGCGAACTGGGTTACGTGGCCGGTGTGGAGGGTGAGGATGCCGAGAGGCATCCCGGCGAGATGAGCTACACCGCGCCCGAAGAGGCGTGCGAGTTCGTAAAACGTACGGGTGTGGATTGTCTGGCGGTTTCCGTGGGCACCGTGCACGGACGGCTGCGCGGCGAACCGCAACTCGATATCGAACGTCTGGCGCGCATCAACGAGGCGCTCGGGATACCGCTGGTGATCCACGGAGGCACGGGCCTCGGCGACACGCAGTTCCGGCAGCTCATTGGGAACGGCGTGGCCAAGATCAACTACTACACGGCGCTCGCCGATGCGGCGGGCGGGCGCATCCGCGCCAACGTGCACACCGATGCGCGGGCCGGCTACACGGGACTGGTCAGGGGTGTGCGCGATGCCATCGGAGAAGAGGTCGAGCGCTGCATGCGCCTCTGGGGATCCGCCGGGCAGGCGGATGCGGTGCTCGCCGAATGCCGGGCGTGGCTCCCCGTGGAGCATGTGATCGTCTACAACGTCAGCGGTGCGGATGATTCTCAGGTGGAAGCCATGATGGCGCGCGGCCGGGAAGTGCTGGCCGCCATCCCCGGCGTGCGGCGGGTGTTCACCGGTTGGTCGGTGACCGAGGGGGCGAAGTACCGCTTCTGCTGGCTCGTTCAGTTTGCCCACGAGAACGTGATCGCGACCTACCGAGACCATCCGGATCACGCGGCCTTCGCCAACGAGCTGTTTCGCCCCATCGCCGGGGATCGCATCAGCATCGATTTCGCGGGTGTGGGGGACGATGTGGCGTACGAGAGCACGATCCCTTTCCGGGCAAAAGGGGACGAAGGCATCAATTGACCAGGCGACAAGCGAGGACACCCAACTTCTCTTCGGCGTCACATCGCCATCATCCTGTTCGCAACACGTGGTCAGCCCTGCACCTGATAAAGCCGCCGGGCCTGACCCAACCCCTTGAGAAACTGCCGTCGAGCGTGTCGTCGACCCGGTAGCGGGTGACCAGCACGGGCAGTGAGCAACCGGATCATGGGTGTCCTCTGTCCTGCCTACCATGCCGGGCACCGCGGCGACGGTTTCGAGAACCACGGCGCGATGCCCGTAGCGCCGGGCGAAAAACGTATCGGCAAAAAAACGCAGCAGGCGGGTCAGGCCCCGGGCAAATCTGTCCGAAGCACCTTCTGGGGCGTGGTGTCGATCCAGGTCCGCATCGTTGTTCATCCCATACCCAGATGACCGCGACCGGCGTTGGTCGTGTGGAAAATGCCCATCACCCATTGAGTATAGCCTTGTGATCCGGCTCGGCCCGCACGGTGGGCCGAGCTCAGGATGGACCATGATCAGGCCACCCGTCATCAAAATCAGTCCCAACCCGCTGTATTGAAGCCCTTCGTCGGCTGCGCCTGGCTGCCCTCTGGGTGTCCCCAGCCTTTCTGTCAGTACCGTGCGACCCGGCAGTTGAGTGCCATCCACGCAAAACGAGGGGGCGCTTGCGCGCCCCCCGGATTGACCGCAACTGCTCTTTTCTTAACCCGCCCCTCTGCGCATCGCTGCAAAGCCCACGATGGCCAGCACGAAGGCAAGTATGATCATCGCACACTGGGAGAGAGTGGGGATAGCAGTCGGAGAAGGGGGGAAAGGGGGGATAACGGTTAGAGGTATGACGTTCAGCGTCGCGCTGGCCGGATCCGCATTGGAACCCTGGTCTGTCACGAGGGCGCCGGCGGCCAGCGTGTTGACGTAAGTACCCGGTGCCGCTGCGGTCACGTCCACGATCAACGCACAGGTGCCGGGCGCACCGCCGGGAATCGTGGTCCCGGTCGGCAAGGACACAGTCGAGCTGCCCGCAACCGCTGTCGGCGTGCCGACCCCGCAGCTGGTACTGGCATTCGGGGTGGACTCAATCACCACCCCGCCGGGCAGGGCGTCAGTGAGCGTCTCGGTCAGGGTGGCTTCACCCTCGTTGTTATTGCTCAATGTAATGGTGAGCGTCGAGATACCGCCCACAGGGATGGTGGTCGGGCCGAAGGTCTTGCTGAGCGCGACCTCGCCCTCTCCGGGTACCGGAGTCACGAAGGGCTCGCAAGTCGGGACCGAAATCGAGGTATTGGCGGTCGTGACCGTCGAGCCGAATGTCAATGCCCTGCCGACCAGGGATGACGAATTTCCGAACGTGATGCTGAGACCGTCAGCCGTGCCACGAAAGATATTCCCGACGATATTGGCGTTCGCACCGATTGTGGTGGCACCCGTGGGTGTCCAGAATACGTCGTTCTCGCAGGCACCGCCTGCCGCGACCACATCGGAATCGGCTGCCTGAGTAAATTCTCCACCCGGCCTGAAGATGTAAACGCCGGCGCCACTGAGGGTCACGGTCGTGCCCGTGGTGATATTCATTGCGCCGCCGCTGGAGTAACAACCCGGCGGGAAGACTCCAGGCGGACCGCCACCAATACTTGTGGCGTTCAGCTCGACCGCGCCGCCGCCGAGGGATGTACAGGATTGGGCATTCAAGTCCGCCAGGGCGTCGCCTTGATCCGTTCCCTTTTCGCCATCGCAAGGGGTCTCTGTGGCGCCGGAGATGGTAATGGACCCGAGCGCGGCGGGTGCCGTCGTATAACAGACATCGCCTGTGATCGCTGTACCGCCCGTCTCGTCGGACCAGGTTTGTGAAACGATGCCGAAAGTGCTGGTGGATCCAAGATCAGGCGCGACCTGGGCCAGTGCCGGGGCGGCGAGTGACAACAGCGCCACACCCGCGCACGCCTGAAAGAAGCGGGATATCCGCCGGGGCAATGAGCCCGCGCCCGGCGCAATCAGCGCGATGCCTCTCATATGAGGAACCTGGAAATTTACCGTCATGGAATAGCTCCCCCTGGCTTTTGCTAATCATGGACATATAGACGGGAAATCAAGTTAGTGCCAGCCCCGTCATTACTCTGTGCGCTGCCGCACAAAGGCTTGCATTTGTGCGCCTTCGTTGCGCTGGTCGGTCAGAACCTGATATCGACCATTCCAAACAGCCCGATCAGGCCGACGACAATCAGGTAGACCGCAACTATCATGCTGAGCAGACGCGGCATGATCAGGATGAGAATGCCGGCAACGAGCGAAATCAGGGGGGTCAGGATCAAGGGCAAGTTCATGATTTGCATTCCCTATGTGGAAAAGGACACCTTGGGCGAAGGTGCCCGGGTGTCGGCTCAATCTGCCGCGGGTTGTCGGTGGCGTCGGTGCGCTGGCGTACCCAGACTTCGGGAGACTTCGGGGACACCCAGGACCTTAGCTGCAGCAACGATTCCATCGCACGATCATTGACCGCTCAGCCATGTACCTGATAGAGCCGGCGCGACTGACTCATCCCCTTGAGGAACCGCCGCCCCAGGCGTGCAGCCGCCTCGCGAAGCCGCTCCACATGCCCCAGGGCGGCCACGTGATGACTTCGCCCCCCCGGCGCACATGGCGCAGATAGTGTTCCGGATTCAGGCCAAGGCGCGTCAGTATGGGCGGAAGGCGCCCCGCAATGGCGCCACGCTTGTCCGCCCGGATGGCCCGCCCGGCCCAGTCGACCAGTTCCAGGTAGTCCTCGGTGGAGAACGAGAACCGGTTGGGATGCCCGCCCTGCGCCGGGTTCGCTAGCGCCATCAGCCGGGGCCTTTCAGGTTCCGGCTTGTTCTCCGGCGGATGCTTCGATGC
>SKOF01000263.1 GCA_007120155.1 Thioalkalivibrio sp.
ACATCATCCGGTGCCTCGGCCACCAGGCCCAGGACCTCGCCCACCGTGTGGAAGGAGCCGAACACCAGAACGCGGTCGTCCGGACCGGCATCCGCGCGGGCGGTGCGAAACGCCTCCGCAACACCGTCATGGCATGACACGCCCGAGACGCCCAGGTCCCGCAGGCGGCGACAGAGGTCCCCGGCCGGCAGCGCACGCGCGTTGCCGGGCAGGCCGGCACCGTACCAGCGGGTGATGCAGGGCGCCAGCGCCCGGACCATACCGTCCAGGTCCTTGTCCGCCATCACGGCCAGCACGGCCAGCGTGTCTCCGGATACCGGGTGCTGCGCCAGCGTCCCGGCCAGGGTCTCCGCGCCCAGGGGATTATGGGCCACGTCCAGGATGACCGTTGGATGTTCACCCATCTGCTGGAAGCGACCGGGCAGACGCACGTCACGCAAGCCACGGTCAACCGCCTCCCGGGACACCCCGAGCCGTGCCTGCAGCAGGTGCACGGCGGTGAGCGCGGTGGCCGCGTTATTCAACTGTATGGCCCCGGGCAACGCGGGCAGGGGCAGGTCTTCCCGGCACCGATTATCGGGTGCATGCCACCGCCAGTCCTTTCCCGACGCACCGGGTGCCCAGGTGTAGTCACGACCGGCCCTGTACAGGCGCGCGCCCAGCCGCAGGGCGGTGCCGGCCACGCTTTCAGGCGGCGCCGGGTCACCGCACACCGCCGCACGGCCGGGTCGGAATATGCCCGCCTTCTCGGCACCGATCCGTTCGCGATCGTCACCCAGCCACTGCTGATGGTCCAGGCCCACGGAGGTCACGATGGCCACGTCGGGATCCACGATATTCACCGCATCCAGGCGTCCGCCGAGCCCCACCTCCAGGATCATCACCTCCACCCCGGCCTCACGAAACAGCCACAGGGCTGCCAGGGTGCCGAACTCGAAATAGCTCAGGGTATCGTCGCCGCGCGCCGCATCCACCCGGGCGAACGCCTCGCACAGTTGCGCATCGCTCGCCGGCACGCCGTCGACGCACACACGTTCGTTGTAGCGAAGCAGATGGGGAGACGTGAACGTGCCGGCGCGGTAGCCGGCAGCGCGGTAGATGGCATCGAGCATGGCCACCGTGGAGCCCTTGCCGTTGGTCCCGGCCACGGTGACCACCGGGCAGTCCGGATGCAGCAGATCAAGCTGCTGCGCCACGCGGGCCACCCGTTCCAGGCCGAGATCGATGGGCACGGGGTGCAGGGTTTCCTGCCAGGCCAGCCACTCGTCGAGGGTTTGGAAGCGCATGGATGCGCGACGGGGCGAGCCGCCGCCCGGGTCGAGGATCAGGCGCCGGGTTGTGGAGCCCCGGGTTCGGGAGCCCCGGGATCGGAAGTGCCGGTTTCGGGCACAGCGGACACCCGGGCACCGGGCGACGGGCGATGCGTCAGCATGGCCAGCAGGGAACCGATGCGCTCACGCATCTCGCGGCGGTCGATGATCATGTCGATGGCACCCTTCTCCACCAGGAACTCGGCGCGCTGGAAGCCCTCCGGCAGGGTCTCGCGCACGGTCTGCTCGATCACGCGCGGCCCCGCGAACCCGATCAGGGCGCCGGGTTCAGCCACGTTGACGTCACCCAGCATGGCAAGGCTCGCCGAGACGCCGCCCATGGTGGGATCGGTCATCACCGATACGAAGGGCACGCCCCGGCTGCGCAGACGCCCCAGGGCCGCGCTGGTCTTGGCCATCTGCATCAGCGAGAACAGCGCCTCCTGCATGCGCGCGCCGCCGCTGGCCGAGAAGCATACCAGCGGGATGTTCTCCCGGGCGGCGGTATCCACGGCGCGCACGAAGCGCTCGCCCACCACCGAACCCATCGATCCGCCCATGAACGAGAAATCGAAGGCGCACGCCACCACCGGCACATCCGTGACTCGACCCTTCATCGCCACCAGCGCATCCTTCTCGCCGGTGCTTTTCTGGGCGGCGGACAGGCGATCCCGGTAGCGCTTGCTGTCGCGGAACCTGAGAATGTCCATGGGCTCCACTCCCGCGGCAATCTCCTCGCGGCCTTCCTGGTCCAGGAAACTGTCCAGACGTCGTCGTGCGCCCATGCGCATGTGGTGCACGCACTTGGGACACACGTCCAGGTGACGTTCCACTTCGGGCCGATACAAGGTGGCGCCGCATCCGTCGCAGCGCATCCACAGGCCCTCGGGCACGGCGCGCTTGGTGGTGGCATCGGTACGGATGCGGGAGGGTACGAGTTTCTCAAACCAGCTCATAGGATCGATTCAAAATTCAAAATTCAAGATTCAAGATTCAAGATTCAAAGGCGGCAAGGCGTCAGATCCAACATCCGGCGTTTCATCGGGCAGGTTCACCCTTTGAATCTTGAACATTGAATCTTGAATCGCCTTTCTCACCCCATGGCCGTCCGCATTTCGGCGAGCAGCTCGCTGACCGCCCGGCGCCCGGCCTCGGGGTCGTTCTCGTGTTCCGCGATGCGGTTGACCAGTGCACTGCCCACCACCACCGCGTCGGCAACCGCCGCCACACGCGCGGCGGAATCGGCGTCCCGGATGCCGAAACCCACACCCACGGGCAGGTCCGTGTGAGCCCGGATGGCAGCGAGCTTTTCGGCCACCGCATCCACATCCAGCGTCGCGGCTCCGGTGACGCCCTTGAGCGACACATAGTACACGAAGCCCGAGGCGGCGGCGCAGATGCGCGAGATGCGCGCCTCGTGGCTGGTGGGCGCCAGCAGGAAGATGGGGTCGATCCCGTGGGCGTGCAGGGCCGCCACAAGTTCGTCGCCCTCCTCTGGCGGCAGATCCACGGTAAGAAGACCGTCCACCCCCGCCTCGGCGGCCGCCCTGGCGAAGTTCTCATAGCCCATGATCTCCACCGGGTTGAGATAGCCCATGAACACCACAGGGGTCTCGTCATCGCGCTCACGGAAGCGCCTCACCATGTCCAGCACGCCGCGCAGGCTCACGTGGTGGCGCAGGGCCCGCTCGCAGGCCTGCTGGATCACGGGTCCGTCGGCCATGGGATCGGAGAACGGCACACCCAGTTCGATGATGTCGGCACCCGCCTCCACCATGGCGTGCATCAGCGGCACGGTGTTCTCCGGGTTCGGATCACCGGCGGTGACATAGGGGATCAGGGCCTTGCGGCCCGCGGCCCGCAGGGACTCGAAACGTCCGGCGATACGGCTCACAGTTCGATTCCTTCCCGTTGCGCCACGGTGTTGATGTCCTTGTCGCCCCGGCCGGACAGGTTAACGATGATGATGGCGTCGCGGTCCATCTCCGGTGCGAGTTTCATTACGTAGGCCACGGCATGACTGGATTCCAGCGCCGGGATGATGCCTTCGGTACGGGTCAGGTGATGGAATGCGGCCATGGCCTCGTCGTCGGTCACGGAGACGTAGTGCGCGCGCCCCGTGTCCTTAAGCCAAGCGTGCTCAGGGCCCACCCCGGGGTAGTCCAGGCCGGCGGAGATGGAGTGGGTCTCGATGATCTGCCCGTCGGCGTCTTCCATGAGATAGGTGCGGTTGCCGTGCAGGACGCCCGGCTTGCCGGCGCACAGCGGCGCGGAATGGCGCCCGGTATCGATGCCGTCGCCGGCCGCCTCCACACCGTAGAGTTCCACGCCGGCATCGTCCAGGAAGGGATGGAACAGGCCGATGGCGTTGGAAACGCCGCCGACGCAGGCCACCAGCGCATCGGGCAG
>SKOF01000462.1 GCA_007120155.1 Thioalkalivibrio sp.
CTAAGCATGTAGTATCCAAGGATGTAGGTCTCGCGGACGCGGGTTCGATTAACACAATGGTCGCCTCTACCCGTAAGGGTAGAGTGAAAACGGGGCTCACATCGGTGGACCCTACGGCAGGGCAACCTGCTACGGCAACACCGAGGGGTAGGAAGAGGGCCAACCTCAGGCCTGCCCTGTAGAGACTCATAGACCGGCTGAGTTCATGGGAACGGAGCCGGCACTAGGATTCGCGGAAACATTGCACCGCGGATAACACGCCCCGCATCCTGGCAACAGGATGAAGGTATAGTCCAGCCCATATCGAAAGATATGGATCACTGTCCCGCCGCCTCCACCAACCCTGAAAACCCTGGCCGGAAACGGCCAGGGTTTTTTTGTGGCGCTATACTCGGTCCCACAGGACATGGGCCAAAGGGTTACACGGATGAACCTTGAAGACCTGGCCGCGATACACGCCATCTACAACAGGCAGGCCCTATGGCTGCTTGCACAGGTCGAACCGTATCTGCGTGGTTACAAGGCCGGGCGGGCGCAATTGATTCTCCGCGACTATCTCACGCTGACGCCACGCAACGGCAAATACACAGAGAAGCTTCAACTGGCGAGAGAGCACTTCGAAACCGCGGTGCTCGGCATCAAGCCGATTGACAACGGGTGATCATCTGCCTGACCGCGGATGGAAGACAGGACACGCAGTAGCAGGGTGGACCCAGGGGTCAGCCCCCGGCCCCTTGTGAACGGACTTAATTCGGACTAAATTAAATCCATACCAGAAGAGACCAGCCCGATGCGCTACTTGAACCATGTCAAACCGATCAGTTACCTCAAGGCCAACGCCGCGGAGGTCCTCAGCAAGCTCGCGAAGGAACGTGAGCCCCTGGTCATCACCCAGAACGGCGAGGCCAAAGCCGTGCTCCAGGACGTGGCAAGCTACCAGGAGACCCAGGAGACCCTCGCCCTGCTGAAGATCCTCGCCCTGGGTAACCGGGAAGTGGAGGAAGGCCGCGTCAACCCCGCGGCTGATGTGATCAGCCGCCTGCGAAGCAGGAAAGCCGCTGACTGATGTCCCACGAGGTCCTGCTCACCGAGGGCGCCGAAGGCGACCTGGAGGCGCTCTACGACTATCTGGCGGAGTTCGACTCTCAAGAGAGCGCGGATCGCGTTCTGGACCGGCTGATGGCCGTGGTCGAGTCCCTGGCCGAACAGCCCGAGCGCGGCGCCCACCCACGGGAACTCGTGAGCCTCGGCATCCGGGAATACCGACAGGTGTTCTTCAAGCCCTACCGTGTAATCTACCGGATGATGGGCGAGCGGGTGATCATCTACCTGATCGCGGATGGACGAAGGGACATGCAGACACTTCTGGCGGGACGGCTGTTGGGGAGATAACCCCCGGACCAACCCGCACCCACCTGTCTCTCCCGGTGGATTCGATCATCACAGAGGATCCAGGGACATCCGCGCGATGACCTGCACCCCCCCTGTAGGAGCCCACTCCCGTGGGCGATCCTTGCCCAAACCAAACCCCGATCGCCCGGAGGACCGGGCTCCTACACGCATGCCTTGACCCCCTGTAGGAACCCGGTCCTCCGTTCGAATCTGCCGCTGCCTACAAAGGCTTTCCATTCGAAACGCCGAGGCTCTCTATTTCACCCGCCCGTAGGCATCCTCGAAACGCACGATATCGTCCTCGCCCAGATAGGCCCCGGACTGGACCTCGATCAGCTCCAGCGGGATGCGCCCAGGATTCTCCAGGCGGTGCTTCACACCGATGGGAATGAAGGTGGATTCGTTCTCGCTCAGCATGAACACCTCCTCGCCCCGGGTGATGCGTGCCGTACCGCGCACCACCACCCAGTGTTCGGCGCGATGGTGGTGCATCTGCAGGGAAAGCCTTGCCCCCGGCTTGACCGTGATGCGCTTGACCCGGAAGCGTTCCGCCGAATCGATGCACTCGTACGTGCCCCAGGGGCGCGCCACGCATCGGTGATCGAGGGCCTCCTCGCGATCCGCCTCGCGCAGGCGATCGACGATCCGCTTCACGTCCTCGGTGCGCGACTTGTCCATGACCAGCAGCGCATCACCGGTCTCCACGATGATCAGGTCCTCCACGCCCACCGCCGCCACCAGCCGCCGGCCGGCGTGCACGAAGGTGTTGCGCACGCCCTCGGCAAGCACATCCCCGTGGAACACGTTGCCGGCGGCGTCCTGCCCGCCCGCCTCCCGGAGGGCGCTCCAGGAACCCACGTCGCTCCAGCCCGCATCCAGCGGCACCACCACGGCCCGGTCGGTCTTCTCCATGACCGCGTAATCGATGGATTCCGCGCGGCAACGGGCAAAGGCCTCCTCATCCACGCGCAGAAAATCCCGGTCCCGCTCCTGCCCGGCCAGCGCCTCCCGGCAGGCCTCCAGGATGTCCGGTGCGTGCCGCTCCAGTGCCTCCAGGTAAGCGGAGGCCCGGAACAGGAACATGCCGCTGTTCCAGAAGTAATCGCCCGAGGCCAGATACCGCCCGGCGGTCGCCGCATCGGGCTTTTCGACGAATCCGGCGACTGAATACGGTCCGTGGTTTGAAGGCGGTCCGTTGTCAGTTGTCCGTGGTCCGTCGCTTTTCAACAACTGACCACTGACCACTGACCACTGACCGCTCTTGTCAACCCGTATGTATCCGTAACCCGTATGGGCGGACGCCGGCACCACCCCGAAGGTAACCAGCATCCCTGCCCCGGCCGGTTCCAGTCCGTCGGACAGGGCCTTGTGGAAGGCCTCCACGTCCCGTATCACGTGGTCGGCGGGCATCACCAGCAGCATCGCATCCGGCTCCGCCTGACTCAGCGCGGCCAGCGCCACCGCCGGCGCCGTGTTGCGGCCCACGGGCTCCAGCAGGATCGTGCCCGGATCCGCCGACACCGTGCGAAGCTGCTCCGCCACCAGGAAACGGTGCGCCTCGTTGCACACCACCAGGGGGGCACCGACACCGGGATACCCGCGGATGCGCTCCACGGTGGACTGCAGCAGCGTGCGATCCTCCCGGACCAGGGGCAGGAACTGCTTCGGATACAGTGCCCGGGACAAGGGCCAGAGCCGGGTACCCGACCCACCGCTGAGAATGACAGGAATCACAAATGAGGCTCCTTGAAGGCTGTCCGTTGTCAGTTGTCAATTGTCAGTTGTTTAAAGGCGGTCCGTTGTCCTTGGTCCGTGGTCCGTCGCTTTCAACAACTGACAACGGACCACTGACCACTGACCATCAATAAACATCTCTTCCAGTGAAGCCCTTGAAGACCGTGAGCAGGATGATCTTCAGGTCGAACCAGATCGACCAGTTCTCGATGTAGTACAGGTCGTGCTCCACCCGGTTCTGCATCTTCTCCAGGGTGTCGGTCTCGCCCCGGTAGCCGTTGATCTGTGCCCAGCCGGTGATCCCGGGCTTTACCTTGTGGCGCTGCATGTAGTGGTCCACGTGCTCCTTGTAGAACTCATTGTGCGCCAGTGCGTGGGGGCGCGGACCCACGATGGAGATACGTCCCTGCAGCACGTTGACGAACTGCGGCAGCTCGTCGAGGCTCGTGCGCCGCAGGAAGGCACCGAACGGTGTTACCCGGGCATCGTCCCTGCTTGCCTGGGTGACCTGACCGTCCTCCTCCCGGTGCTCCACCATGGTGCGAAACTTGTAGATGCGGATCTCGCGGCCGTCCCAGCCGTGGCGTGTCTGC
>SKOF01000429.1 GCA_007120155.1 Thioalkalivibrio sp.
CCCGAGGCATCCCGATTCCCGGGGCAGCCTGTTCACGAATACGGGCATGCCGGCGTTCCGAGCATCGAGCGACAACACGGCACCGCGCCATCGCGCGGGCGTGTCGCAGGCACTTTAACCCGGACATTGCACCGAGGATCGCGAATGATTGCGGTCTCTCGTCCTGTCCCGCGCCGTCTCTGGAAGGAGAAGCGTAGCCGTAGTACGGTTCGACTGAAGAGCAAGCGGGACAGGACGAGAGACCGCAATCATCGTGATAGGCCGGTGGCGAGGTATAATCTGTCACCGCACCTTTGCGACCAGATGCGCTGGTTTATGGCACTCATTCAAAAGGTTACACAAAGCCGCCGGCCGCCTTGGGGCAATGTCCGGGTTAAGGTGTCACAAGGTGCACCCAGCCCCGATAACCCGAGACATGCATGGGCACGTTATGAACCCGGATGATGTCCACGCCCTGCGCGCACAGATGCAGCGAACTGCCCAGGGTCGTCAGATCCTTGTCGCTCACGTCCCGGCTGGAAAATTCCTTCATGAAGGACTTTCTCGAATGGCCGACCAGGACCCGCAGGCCATGACGACGGAACCGGGCTGACTGCCGCAACAGCTTCAACGATTGCAGGCTGTCCTTGCCGAAGCCTATGCCGGGGTCGAACACGATCCGGCCGAGGTCCAGACCGGCCTTGTCCCAGCTTTCCATCTGCGCCATCAGCCAGTGCTCCACGGTGGCCACCGGATCACATCCCGGCGGCAGGATCCTGTCCCTGCTGGCCGGGATGCTGACGTGATGCATGGCGATCCAGTCATTGCCGCTGGAGCGTGCCAGTTCCCGCATCCCGGGCGAGGTCAGACCGCTCACGTCGTTGATGATGTCCACACCCAGCTCCAGTCCCCGCCGGGCCACCTCGGGATGATAGGTGTCCAGGCTCAGCAAGGGGCGCAAGGGATCATGAGCGAATCTGGACGAGAGCCGGGTGAGCACCGGTTCGAGGCGCGCCCACTCGTCCGCGGCGCCGAGGGGCGTCGCCCCCGGGCGGGTCGATTCGGCCCCGATGTCGATGATATGGGCACCTGCCGAGACCATGGCATCCACGTGCGGCTCGATCCGGTCCCAGTCCATGAACTGGCCCCCATCGGAGAACGAATCGGGCGTCACGTTGACGATGCCCATCCACAGCGGAATGTGGTGCCTCAGTTCCCGCGACCAGTCCAGCAGGGTCCGGTTTCCCAGGCCGGGCACGGTCAGACGCGGTTCCAGTGCGACCATGGGCGTCAATACGAAACCCCGCCGATGCAGACCCGCATGCGGAATGGTCAGTTCGCCCCCGGCAAGCTGCCGGTCCCCCCACAGCAGGATATCGATGTCGATGGGGCGCGGTGCCCAGCGGGGGGTGTCGCCCCGCCCCATCCGGGCCTGGATGTCGACGATCCATTCCCGCAACTGCCGGGGCTCGCAGCCGACCTCGCCTTCCAGGGCCAGATTCAGGTAAGGCAGATTCCAGTCGGCAGGGGCATCGTCCGGCAACAAGGCCGGCGATTCCACCACCGGCGAGACCCTCAGCCGCTTGAGACCCCGGGCCTCCAGCAGCCCGATGGCCTGCCGCAGGTTTTCCCGCCGGTCACCCAGATTGGAACCGAGACCCAGAAAGATACGCATAGTCGTCGAGGCCGATAGATCGGAGTGCGTCTGACCGTGAAGCCGCCGGACCCCGCTTCACCGGCCGTCCCGGATGGTCGAAACCCGCCTGCATCGTTGCGGCGGGTGACAGGAACAGTCGCGGGAGCTCAAGGGAGCGCCCAAGAATAAGAGATCGAGGACCGGAAATCCAACCGGGGCGCGGGTGCCTGCTTGGCCACGCAGACTCCGGACATTCCGGCATCGGCAAGGCGCGAGCCATGGCTCATGTCCTCTCCCGTTCGGGGGCCGGTGCAGTCCGCCTGACCTCGGATGATACGGTGCGGCACCGCGATCTCCGGCCGCCACAGGCCCGGCGATCATGCACCCGCGGATACGTCCGCCGACGGCTGCACCGGTCTCCGCAACCGGCCCGCCAGACGCAGGAGGCTCAGCACCCCGAAGGTCAACACCAACATCGGGCCAAAGGGCTGATCCAGTGCAATGGCAAGGACAAATGCGATGACATAGGCAACCGTCGCGATCGCCGCCGCGAGCAACAGTACCCATCGCCAGCCCCGGGACAGCGCCCAGGCGATCCAGGGCGGCACGAACACGAGCGCAAACGCGGCCATGACCCCAAAACTTGTCGTCGCCAGCGCAACGGCTGCCACCACCAGCAGATCGAACAGAACATGATGCCGCCACGCCGGGACGCCGTTGGCCGAGAAGTGATCGGGGAAGAAGCAGGACATCAGCAGTCGTTTGGAAAGCCATGGGAAGACCGCTGCCCCCACTACCAGAAGCAGGAGTGCCGACACCAGATGCCCCTGGCCGGTGAAGTAAAGCTGCCCATCCATCAGCGACTTGCTGACCATATCTCCATGGGCCGTGAAAGCCGCGGCCACGAGGGCCACACCCCAGCCGATCAGGATGAAGACGGCAAAATGATCATTGCCGGCCCGCTCAAGCAGACCCTTGGCGATGGCGACGAGGCCGGCCGCGACAAGCGCCCCGGCCATGACCGGCGCATGGATCACCACCGCGAGCACGCCGCCGGCGGCAGCCACCTGCGCATAGGCCAGCGCGGC
This sequence comes from Thioalkalivibrio sp., assembly GCA_007120155.1. Lineage (GTDB taxonomy): Bacteria > Pseudomonadota > Gammaproteobacteria > Ectothiorhodospirales > Ectothiorhodospiraceae > Thioalkalivibrio_A. Next base: position 2,704 of record SKOF01000429.1, read on the forward strand.
CAACCACTCGTTACGCAGTCGCAGATAAACACCGGCCACTGCCGCCAGGGGCGCGAGCACCAGTCCGGTCACGAAGGGCAGATGAAACAGGGGATCAAGGAGCAGTTCAAACATCAGCGGTCCACCGGGAAACTGCGTGAGCAGACGGCCTCGATGAAGGACGCATCGTGACTGACCAGCAGCAGGGTCCGGCCGTTGCGTTCCTCCCGGATCAGGCGGCTCAGCACTGCATTCGTGGCAGGATCCAGGTTGTTTGTGGGTTCGTCGAGAAGCACCAGATCTGCCGGGCTGCCGAGACAGGCCCAGATCTGCACGATCTGGAACTGCCCGCCGCTGAGTTGATCCATGCGGCAATGCAGTAACCGGGAGACCTCGTCCGGCGGGTTCCGGTGGACAGCGCCGGTGAGCCGGACCAGATCTTCGCCCGTAAGGGGGAACTCGTGCGGGCGCACCGGGAGTTGTCGATGGTGCGCCAGCCGAAGGCCCGGCCGTTTCCGGATACTGCCGCCAAACACCCGCGCAACGCCCGTGATGGCCTTCAGGACCGTGGACTTGCCGGCGCCGTTGCTGCCCAGCAGACCCAGCACCTCGCCCGGGTGGAGATCGAAGCTGAGTGGGCCGACCACCGGCCGCGCATAGCCCGCCACCAGCTTCTCGCAGCGCAGCACCGGTTCGGATGTCATCGAAGACGCCATTGCCGCTACAGGGTGCCCGCCATTGCCTTCACCCACTGGTCGATCAGCTCGAAGTAGGCCCTGGCATCCGCGTCCAGGGGCGGGTCCAGTGGCAGGGCGTACAGCGTCCATCCCAGTTCCTCGGCAATAAACCGGGGTCCGCGCTCGGGATGATGCGCCGCGCGGATCACCACTCCTTCGCTTCCTTCCAGCTCCCGCACCAGATCCCGGAGGTGTCTGGCGGTGGGCGGAATGCCGGGCAGCGGCTCCACGTAGCCGAGGACGGGAACACCCAACCGGGTCGTCAGGTAACTGGTATCCTCGTGGTAGGCAATCATGCCCGGTGCCCCGCTCACCTGTTCCCGCCAGACCGGGAGGCGCTGTTCCACCTGGCGCACGAAGTCCTCGGCATTGGCGCGAAAGCGATCCGCATTCGCCTCGTCAAAACGCGCGAGACGTTCAGCCAGCGCGCGGCCCACCTGCGCCATGCGCACCGGGTCCATGTTGACATGGGGATTTCCGGTCGGATGAACGTCGCCAAGTGCCCGATCCGCTGGACCTCCTGCGCCGATCAGCTCCACCTGTGCCGCCGCCTCGAAATAGCCGATCTGTCCGGGATTCAGTGCCGGGTTTGCCGCCCCCTGGAGGGCGGCCGGCAGCCAGCCCACCTCCAGTTCCGCACCCACGGCCACCACCAGATCGGCCCGCCTCAGGGCGGCCATCATGCTCGGGCGTGCCTGCAGGTAATGCGCATCCCTGTCCGGCGGGGCCAGCACCCGCACCGAAACCGCGTCGCCCCCCACCGTTCGGGTCAGCATGCCCATGGTCGAGGTCGTCGCAACCACTTCAACCGTCGCTTGCGCCGTCACCGCTGCCAGCAGCAGGATCAGGCCGGTCAATAACTTGTACATCAACATGTCTCCTGTCGTCTGCAGATTCCTCGGGCGGCGAAACCTTGCGCCGTCCGTGCCGGAGAGAACGCGCGGGACACCGGTGATTCTGTCCGGCCCGCGCGACCCCGAGAATCAGAATTTATGGGCACCGTGCACCCCCAGCGCCATCTGGAACTGGAGCATAAATGCCCATTCCGGGTCCTGATCGTAATAATCCGAGCGATTGAGCTGGGCCCGAAACATCGAGAACTCGGTCGGACGGAAGGTGACGCTGCCGGCATATCGGTAGGAGGTCCCGAAGTCGGCGAAGAAGTCATCCTCGACGAGGGCATTCCTGTTGGTCAGGCCCAGGGCCTCGGCACGCAGGCCTGCCTGCCAGCGCGGGGCGACTCCGTAAAGGGCCTGGAGATAAAGACCGTCCTGCCGGGCCGTGGCCGATTCTGCATGCGTGATCTCGAGGTTTCCGTTCTGGAAACGCATTTCCCGGAAATTGGCGTCGATCTCCCGGTAGAAATACTCGCCTTGCACGACCCAATCCCCATGGCCGTAGTTGCGGCCGGCATCGTACTTGTAAACGGCGTCCAGCCCGGCAAACCATGCGCTGCCTTCCCAGGATTCATACCGCAGGCTGGAATGCAGGTCGTCCCGCTGGAACGCCCGGGCGTAGCCATAGGACAGGCCGAACTGCGCCGCATGATCGTAGCCAAGGTCCGGACCGAACTTGGCGAACCCGGTGATCAGCCGTGGACCGGATTCGTCGCTGAAGGGATTGTCGTCGCGCCAGCGGACCCTGACGGGGTTACCATCGGCATCCGGCAGCACGGTCACGTGCTCGACCCTTCCCGCACCCACGTAGGGCGAGATCCCATCAGACTCCCCCTGAAGAAGTTCGATCCCGAACTGGCTGTAGAACGGCGTGGCCGGCATCCAGGTCAACTGCACCCCGGTCTCCTGCAGACCGTGATCCCCGAACAGGAACTCGTTCACCAGCGGCCGGTCGACGAAAGCCCAGTCGTGCGGGTGCTGCGCATTGATGTAGCCGACATCGGAGAGGAACTTGCCCACCTTGACCCGGAGTCCCGCCGGCAGGTTGCGGGTGGTGGCGTAGGCCTCCTCCACCTCGACGCCATGCTCATCGAACGCCAGCGTGGCAAGGGCATCGAAATAGGGATCGACGGTGGCGGTAAAGGTCAGTTCCGTCTCCCGAAGATTGAAACCCTCCTCGAGCCCGTGATCATCGCCATGGCCATATCCGTGATCGTGGCCACCCTCGAAGCCCGCCGGATCCTCGATCGAGCCGCTCTGGTGGTACTGGACCATGTCCACGATGATCGAGATACCGGGGTTGAAGGCAGAGCCGGAAGTCACCCGGTCTCCGCCAAGCACCGGCAGGGGCACCAGCTCTGCGCCGGGCACATTGCTGCCGCGGGGCGGCTCCTGTGCGGCAAGTGCAGTGGACGAGAACGCCACCACCAACGCCGCGAACAGCGTGCCCGGTGTCGGGACACCGGCTGTCCTGCCGGGCAGGGTGATCGTCTCGATACAAGTCCCGGAAGATGAACCGGTTTTGGCCATGGGGACATTGGACACACGCGCAAGTTTCTTGCGCACTGGTATGGAAGCGATGGATGACAGCCATGAACTCATTTCGGACTCCTTTGGCGATGTGTAGCAGCAAACCAGATTCACAATGTAATTACGTTACCTTTCCACAAAGGACGACATCCTGCATCCAACACATTCTTGCGGACTTCCCCATAAGTTTCCCCTTATGGGTGGCCGGTTTTCCGCCGTGTGGAATGTCCTCCCGGCGGAATGTCCTTCCTGAGCCAACCGTTGGCGGGCACCAAAGGTCCCGCGGTTCCGGCTCCCCGTGCACTTCGGCGCATAACCACGGCGCGGGACATTTGCCCCGGACAGGACGCGTCAGGCGAGCAGCGCCAGCCCCTCCTCCCGCGTGCGAGGCAACGGCGCGTCGGGGGCCAGCCTTCCCGACGCGCGGGCCTTCAGACCCAGTTCCAGCAGAAACGGCGGTTTCAGCGAAGCGCCGGCCAGCGATTCGCAATCCCCCAGCACCGTCTCGGTGGGACCGTGGACCGTCACCCGGCCGGCGGCGAACAACGCCGCATCGTCGGCCCAGCGCCACGCCAGGTCCACGTCGTGGGTCGTAATCACCAGGGTGGTGCCTGCTGCCTTCAGCCGCTCCAGCGCCGCGAGCAGATGCACCGCCCCCCGGTGATCCAGCCCGGCGGTGGGTTCATCCAGCAGCAGGATCTCGGGCCGCATGGCCACCGCTCCGGCAATGGCAGCGCGCTTTTTCTGGCCGAAGGAAAGCATGTGGGTCGGGCGCTCGGCCAGATCCGCAATCCTGAGGGCGTCCAGTGCCTCCTCCACCCGGGCGCGTGCCTCGGTTTCAGTCAACCCCAGGTTGAGCGGGCCGAACGAGACATCCTCGAACACGGTGGCGGCGAACAACTGGTCATCCGGTTCCTGCAGCACCAGCCCGACCCGCCGGCGCCACGGCGACAGTTCCCTGCGTGAATACCCGCACGGGACACCCTCCAGCGACACCGTGCCGCTTCGGGGCTTCAGGGTGCCATTGAGATGCAGGAGCAATGTGGTCTTGCCGGCACCGTTGGGTCCCAGAATGGCCAGTGTACGGCCGCGCCGGACAGCCAGGTCCAGCCCGTCAAGCGCCGCCTCGCCCCCGGGATAGGCGTAGCCCAGACCAGTGGCGCTGAGGATCACATCGTCCACAGGGAACTCCCGGCAATCGCCGTCAGCAGCGCGACGATGGCCGCCAGGCGCACCGGCGAGACGGGCCGGCGCGCGGCCAGCGTGGGAAGCGTACCGTCGAAGCCGCGGGCCGCCAGGCCCACCTCCATGCGCCGCGCCCGGTCCAGCGCCCTTGGCAGCAGCGCCGCAGCCATCAGCCCGGTCGACCGGACCGAACGGCGCCATCCGTCATGACCCAGCCGCGCCGCCTGACTGGCGGTGACGGTGCGGGCCGTGCGTTCCAGCAGGAAGATAAAGCGATACGTGGACAATGCCACCTCGGCCAGTTCGGACGGCAGCCCGAGCCGCCGGGCGCCCCGCATCAGTTCGGCCGCGGGCGTGGTGGTCGTCAGCAGCAGCAGGCACGCGACGGCGGCGGATCCACGCACCAGCACGCGGATGGCCTCCTCCCCGCCGGTAAACGCAAACCCGCCGGACACCGAGATCGCCACGGCAGCCGAGCCGAGCAGGATGAATCCGAACGGAGCGGCCGCCGTGCGCAGCCACCTCCCGGGCGACGTGCCGGCAGCCAGAGTGGCGATCAGCGCAGTGGCCAACACCAGCACACCGCCCGGCCAGGGCGGCACCACCAGGGCCAGGACCAGCAGACCCAGGGCAAGCAGCGCCTTCTCGGCCAGGGGCGGCGCATGCCAAAGCCCGGCCATGCCGGTGAACCGATTGGCGGCAGACGGGCGTCCCCCGTTTACACGTCCGTCGAGTGTCCCGACGGGCGCCTCGGTCGAGGGCCAGGTCCTTTCAGCGCTCATCGGGCTTCCTCCCGCGGCGTGCCGTCACGCGGCCCAGCACAAAACCCAGCAGGCCGGCACCGCCGGCGGCCTGCAGCGCGAAGAACATGCTTTCCACCTCGTCGCTGGGCGGGCTCCACAACGGCTCGAACCAGGGCTCGTAGCCGGTCTCCTCGATGGCCGCCTGGGCCATGTCATCCGCTCCCTCGTAGTCGCCCGGCAACGACAGCAGCAGGGGCGCCGCGACGATCAGGGCGGCCGCCAGCAGCAGGATGATGTTCATGCGTGTGCTCATGCCTTGGCCTCCACGCGAAAGTTAAGCAGACCCCGGGCGGCCAGTGCGCCGATCACCACCACGGTCAGCAGGGCCTCGGCCACCGCCAGCGGCACCTGGGTCACCGCGAAGATGCCGGCGAACTTGGCGAACGCGGCCGTGACACCGCCTTCTGCCTCGGGAAACGCCAGGGCAAGCTGCGCCGACGTCACCAGGTAGGTCCCCATATTGGCGGCGAAGGCCCCGGCGAAAACTGCGGGGGCCAACCCCAGGCCAAGACGGCGCCCCAGCATAAAGGTGCCCCAGGCCAGCCACGGACCGACAATGGCCATGGAGAATACATTGGCACCGAGCGTGGTGATGCCACCGTGGGCCAGCAGCAGGGCCTGGAATACCAGCACGATGGTGCCGATCACCGTCATGGCCTGGGGTCCGAAGGCCATAGCACCCAGGCCCACCCCGGTGGGATGCGACGAGGAGCCGGCCACGCTGGGAAGCTTGAGCGCCGACAGCACGAAGGCGAAGGCACCCACGGCACCCAGGGTCAGGCGGGCCTGCGGATTGTCGGTCAGCTGGCGCTTGAGCCGCCGCGCGCCGGCCACCACGAACGGTGCCGAGACCAGGCTCCACGCAACGGCATGCTCCACCGGCAGAAAACCTTCCATAATGTGCATGCAAAGCCTCCTTCAGGATCCGCTTGCGGCTGCAACCGGCAAGCGCTCCGGGACAGCATCCGGTCGGTACATCGGCACAGGCAGTGTCTCGTCACGCCCGGGACCCGTGCGCAGGCAGGAGACTACTGAACGCATACCGGACCCTCTTGGAATGAGACGTTATACCGTATAGTGGATGTTATATAGTACTGAGCGTAAGAGCGATGGAAGTCCCGGTCCAAAACTTTTTTCCTATGGGCCCATAGGCATAAACCTATGAAGGTAAGGGTTATTCCGAGGCTTTTCCTGCGGTACTGCCCGACGCGTGCAGCGTTTCGTCCAGCAACTGGATCCAGTGCACGACCGGCAGCGGTGACGCGGCCGCCAGGTGCGTCATGCACCCGACGTTCGCCGTGGCGATGAGTTCCGGACCGGTCTCCAGCAGGGTTTGCAGCTTGAGCGTACGCAGGGAGTGCGCGAGTGCCGGTTGCAGGATCGAATAACTGCCCGCGGAACCGCAACACATGAAACGATAGGCGGCGGGGATCAGTTTGAATCCGGCGCGCCGCAGCAGTCCCTCGACCACACCCTTCTGTTGGTGGCCGTGCTGCAGGCTACAGGGAGACTGGAACGCGATGCGTCGTTTGACTTGAACCGCGGTCGCATCATGCGGCGGGTCTTCGCGCCATTCGTCGGCAACCACCTCCGCGATATCCCTGGTCATTTCGGAGATGCGCTTCGCCATGTCCCCGTAGTGCGGATCGTCCTGCATAAGCTGCCCGTAGTCACGCAGATGGGCGCCGCAGCCGCTGGTGGTCGTGACGATGGCCTCGGCGCCCGCCTCGATCTGCGGCCAGAGGGCGTCGATACTGCGGCGCATGAAGGCGCGCGCCTCGTCCGTGGCGGCCAGGTGCTGGCTCAATGCGCCGCAGCAACCACTATCGGCAGGAACGAGCCGTATTCCGAAACGGTCCAGAACGCGCGCCGCTGCCGCATTGATATCCGGCGCCAGCGCCGGCTGCACGCATCCTTGCCAGACCAGCATGCTGCGGTCATGTGCGCGCTCAGGCCAGGGACCGGCCCGTCGCCGCTCCGGGATTCTCACGCGCAGATTTTGCGGCAGGAGCCGGCGCAGGGCCTGTCCCGTGCGCAGCAATGCGGTGAACCGGTATCTGTAGGCAACGATGGCACGCACGGCACGGCGCGCGAAGCGCTCTTTCAGCGGGCGCGGCGTTTCCTTCTCGACCAGCTCCCGCGCGATATCCAGCAGGCGGCCGTAGCGAACCCCTTCCGGACAACTGGATTCACAGGACCGGCACGTCAGGCAGCGATCAAGATGCAATTGCAGGTTGGCCTTCAGCGTACGCCCTTCCAGCGTTTTCAGGGTATAGGCCGGGGGCAGCGAGGAGGCGTCCGGGGTCCTTCCCTCGAACAGCAGGCTGATCAGGTAGATGCGTCCTCGCGGTCCATCCCATTCGTCGTCCAGCAGGCGGAAGGTCGGACACGTGAAGGTGCACTGACCGCATTGCACGCACGGCAACAGCAGCGATTCGGCCTCGCGCCCCAACGCGGTACCACGGAACCTTTCAGCAAGTTCGATCTTCATGCCGGCCCTCCAGTCGAAGCAACGGCGGTTCAGTGCCGGTGATGGTCGTGTCCGTGGCCCCCGTGCCCTGATGCGTCCGGCGCTTCGCGGTGCACGTCGACCTCGACTTCGAGCCGGTGGCCGTCGTCGAACTCCAGGCTCAGCGGCACGGTCATGCCCGGCTGCAGGTCACGGGTCAGATCCATCAGCATGATGTGCAGACCGCCCGGGGCCAGCCGGACCGTCTCTCCGGGGGGCAGTTCGATGAAGTCAACATGCCGCATCTGCATCATGCCGCTTTCACGGTCATGGATATGGGTATGGAGTTCCGCGCGCCCGGCCACGATCGAGGAGGCCCCGACCACCCGGCGGACTTCATCGCCGGTGTTGCGGATCGCAAGGTAGGCGGCGGTGACGGTCCGGTTGGGGGGCGTGGCCCGCACCCACGCATCCCCCGTGATCTCAACCTGATGGGTGCCATGTTGCCCCAGGGCGGGTGTTCCGAGGGCAGCCATGCAGACCGCGAGCACAAATAACGCAAACTGTTTCATGAGGTCATGTCCTGTTCCTGATAGGTGTCATCCGCCGGCCATGCGCTTCCCTCACGGGAAGGCGGACCGGCAGGTACCGCCGCCGTGCGATGGCACAGCCGGCGCAAGGGTGTCGCGTGATGCGGGAACTCAACCCCGGGGTGGAGCGCGCAAGGGGGGAAGTGTGAACGGACGCGAAGGATGGACGATTCCGAGACGCGACGGCGGGTGCCGAAGCATCTCCGCCGCCGGTTCCCCCGTGAGGCTCACGGAGGACAGGGACCCTGCCTGCATCACCTTGCAGGTCAGGCATTCGCAACTCATGACGCGGTGATCGGCCGGACCGTGGGGTTCCGGGCCGGGGCCGGCGTCATTCAGGCCACCGGCAAGGCACAGTTCGCCGTGCAGATCCGGCGCAATGAGCCCGCGTTGCGGGTCGCCAGAATATGCGTGCAGGACCGGCAGCCACAGGTACCCCAGGATGGCCAGCGCTGCCAGCCAAAGTCCTCGACGGCAGGGCGATTTCACGCCATCACGCATCCATCGATACATTGCTTATGCCATTCCCGTCGGTTTGCCCTGCGATACGGATCCTATTTAATCCCATGCGCGCCGGCTTGGCCAGTGCCGGCCGAAGGCAGTCGGGCCCGTAATCCGACCGCCAATCGCTCATTGCGACCGGACACGTTCACGACGACCGGGACAGGCTATGCGAACCGGCCCCGGATGACCTCGAACATGGCACGCATCCCCATGGCCTCGCCCCCCTTGGGCCGACCCGGACGATCGCGGGTGTTCCAGGCCATCACGTCAAAGTGGATCCAGGGCACGTCCGGCTCGACAAATTCCTTGAGGAACAGCGCGGCGGTGATGGCGCCGCCATAGGGGCCGCTGCCGCAATTGGCGATGTCGGCGATCCGGCTGTCCAGACCGCTTCGATAAGGTCCGTGCAGCGGCAGGCGCCACACCGGATCACCCAGCGTACGGGCGGCATCCTCCAGATCCCGGTAGAGCGTATCATCATCGGTGAAGCAGGCGGCGATCTCGGTGCCCACCGCCACCCGCGCGGCGCCGGTCAGGGTGGCGAAGTCCACCAGCAGATCCGGCTTGTCCCTGCCCTCGCAGGCCTCGGTCAACAGGTCACAGAGTACCAGGCGCCCTTCCGCATCGGTGTTCTCGATCTCGATGCTCAGGCCCTTGCGCGAAGCAAGCACATCACCGGGCCGGAAGGCATCGCCGGAGATGGCGTTCTCCACCGCGCCGATCAGGACGCGCAGGCGAACGGGCAGTTTCGCGGCCATGATCAGCTGCGCAACCCCCAGTACGTGCGCCGCGCCGCCCATGTCCTTCTTCATGTGACGCATGCCGCCGGAGGACTTGATATCCAGGCCGCCACTGTCGAAACACACGCCCTTGCCCACCAGCGTCACGCGCGGGTGCGCCTTCCTTCCCCAGGTCAGCTCCACCTTGCGGGGCGCGTGGTGGCTTGCCCGGCCCACCGCGTGGATGCAGGGGTAGTTTTCGTCGAGTAGGGCGTCACCTTCGACCGTGCTGAACTTCGCACCATGGGCATCGGCCAGCATACGGGCCGCTTCCGCCAGGTGTTCGGGCATCATGTCCTGGGAGGGCGTATTGATCAGATCGCGCACCAGAGCAGTGGCATCCACCATGCGCCCCACCTCGTCCGCATCCACATCCTCGGGGAGATACAAGGCCGGCGGGGATTCGTCCGAGGCCTTGTATCGCTCGAACCGGTAAGCACCCAGCCCCCACCCGATGGAGGCCTGTGTCCGCCAGTCCGCGTCCCTGTCGCTGTCGAGGCGGTAGATACCGGGCGAGAGCCTGCATGCCGCCCCCGCCAGAGCCCACACGGGTGCGTCCCTGTCCATCCCCGCCAGCACACACTGTACGCGGCCGTGTTCGTCAGGCAGGAGGCACAGGCTGTCGGGCTTGCCCTTGAAGCCGGTGGCCTCCACCCAGGCCCGCAGCCGGGCCGGCTGCCCCTCGAGCCAGCCGGGCAGGCTCTCGGGTGTCACGGGGACAAGGTCAATCGGGTTGTGACCCGGTTCAAGAACGAAACTTTCGCGCATGGGGGATACCGATTCAAGATTCAAGATTCAAAGTTCAAAGTTCAAAGTTCAAGGTTCAAGGTTCAAGGTTCGAGGTTCGAGGTTCGAGGTTCGAGGTTCAAGAGGATAAGGCCATGCCTTCGGGTTCCTTGGTCCAGCGCCCGGGTCACCCGCATGGGACGGCATCATGGTATCATCTGCAGCCGACGCATTCTCTTAAAAGCCCCTTAAAAACAATGCCCAATGCCCTTTCGCTGCGCAATCTCACCAAGACCTACAAGAACGGTTTCGAGGCGCTGAAGGGCATTGA
>SKOF01000365.1 GCA_007120155.1 Thioalkalivibrio sp.
CGCCATGGACCGCAAGGCCCGCGGGCTTGTTCATCACCAGGAGATCATCGTCCTCCAGCAGGATGGCCCGGCGAAGCGTGCGGGCCAGGTCCTCGGGCAAGGCCTGCGCCCTGTCATCGGTGGACGCACCGGACCGGCGCACCGGCGGGATCCGCACCTGGTCCCCCTCGCTCAGGCGGTAGTCGGGCCTGACCCGTCCCTTGTTCACCCGCACCTCCCCCTTGCGCAGGAGGCGATACACATGGCTCCTGGGCACGCCCTTGAGCCGCCCCATGAGAAAGTTGTCCAGGCGCTGGCCGGCCTGGCCGGCGTCGATCCGGACCAGGGCGACCCCGGACTGGGCTGGCGTGGGCGCTTTCATGGCACGGGCCGGGCTGACATGGACCCGGATAATAACCGATCCATCAAGGGTTTGAACGCACTGTTGCCAATTGGTATCATGGGGTGTCACGAGGGAAGGATCGGCTCATTCCCTCTGCACCGGCCCATTCGTTGCGGTGTCCCGGAACGCCCTTCCCCGTCGTGACCAGCAGATTTTCCCCGGACGATGCGTGTCCACGCGCCAAAGCGCCTGGATACACCGACCGGGAGCACAACGAGAACGCATGCACCCGAGCGCTCAATTGAACAACCTTGCCACCGCATCCGTCACCGGCCGGGCCATGGGATTGACGATCCCCTGGTGGTGCCTGTGCGCGCTGCTGTTGTTGCGCGCACGCACGCCCGCGCCTGCGGCGCCGATCGCCGGACTGTCCGGCGTAGCCCGCGATGTGGCGAAACCGAACCCTCGAGAAACCATTCATGAAGCGAATTCTGATCAATGCCACGCAGCCCGAAGAGCTGCGTGTGGCCATGGTCGATGGCCAGAAGCTCTACGACCTGGATATCGAAGTCCCGTCCCGGGAGCAGAAAAAGGCCAACGTCTACAAGGCCGTTGTCACACGGGTTGAACCCAGTCTCGAAGCCGCCTTTGTCAACTACGGCGCCGAACGCCATGGCTTCCTGCCCCTGAAGGAAATCGCCAGAAGCTGCCTGCCCTCCGGCGGCAACGGCGAGGGCGACGAGAGTCAGCAGGGCTCCATCAAGGATCTGGTCAAGGAGGGCATGGAGCTCATCGTCCAGGTGGAGAAGGAAGAGCGCGGCAACAAGGGCGCCGCGCTCACCACATTTGTCAGCCTGGCCGGCCGTTATCTGGTACTCATGCCCAACAATCCCCGTGCCGGGGGCGTCTCGCGGCGCATCGAGGGCGAGGACCGCAGCGAGATCCGCGAGGCCCTGAGCCAGCTGGAAGTGCCGCAGGGGATGGGCCTGATTGCGCGCACGGCGGGCGTGGGCCGTGGCGTGGAAGAACTGCAGTGGGATCTGGAATACCTCAAGACCCTCTGGGCCGCCATCACCGAGGCAGCCGAAAGCCGCAAGGCCCCCTTCCTGGTCTATCAGGAAAGCAACGTCATCATCCGCGCGCTGCGCGATCACATGCGCAACGACATCTCCGAGATCATCGTTGACGATCCCGCGGTGCACCGGCAGGCCCAGGAGTTCATGCAGCAGGTGATGCCCAACAACCTGCGCAAACTCAAGCTCTATGACGAACACGTCCCGCTGTTCAACCGCTACCAGGTGGAAAGCCAGATCGAGGCCGCCTTCCAGCGCCAGGTTTCCCTGCCGTCCGGGGGCGCCATCGTCATCGACCACACCGAGGCGCTGATCTCCATCGACGTGAACTCCGCACGCGCCACCAAGGGCAGCGACATCGAGGACACCGCCCTCAACACCAATCTGGAGGCCGCGGACGAGATCGCCCGCCAGCTGCGCCTGCGGGATCTGGGCGGCCTGATCGTCATCGACTTCATCGACATGGGGCCGGCCAGGAACCAGCGTGAGGTGGAGAACCGCCTGCGCGACGCACTGGAGGTGGACCGTGCCCGAGTTCAGGTGGGGCGTATCTCCCGGTTCGGCCTGCTGGAGATGTCCCGGCAGCGCCTGCGCCCTTCCCTCGGGGAATCCAGCCAGATCGTGTGCCCGCGCTGCAGCGGTCACGGGCACATCCGCAGCGTGGAATCCCTGGCGCTGTCGGTGCTGCGGCTGGTCGAGGAGGAGGCCATGAAGGACAAGACAGGCCGCGTTCTGGCGCAGCTGCCCGTGGACGTCTCCACCTTCCTGCTCAACGAGAAGCGCGACGCCGTCAACGCCATCGAGCGCCGTCACGGCGTCATGGTCACCCTGGTGCCCACCCCGGACATGGTGACACCGCATTTCCAGGTTCGCCGTATCCGTTTCGACGATGTGCCCGAGGAACTGCGCGACAAGAGCAGCTATCAGATGCTTCCCGAGCCGGACGTGGTGGAAGTGATCTCCGCCACCACGGAGTTGCCCGACCTGGAGCGGCCCGCGGTACAGACGATTCGCCCGCCGGCACCGGCCCCAAGGATCGAAGAGACGCCTCCGACCCCTCCCGCCGAACCGCGGGAGACCGGGGCCCGGCCGGGTCTCCTCATCCGCATGTGGAACAGCCTGTTCGCCGGGGCACCGCAAGGTGAAGCGACACAGGACGAGGCCAGGCCCTCGCGTCCGCGCAAGGCCCGCGCCGCATCGGGGCCCGGTGACCGCGAGGACGACAGCGGACGCGGCGGCCGGACCCAGAGCAATCGGCGCGCACCCGGGCGTACACGCAATCGGCGTGGCAGTGCGGATGAGGGCGGCGACGCGGAAGCAAAGAAGAAGACCCAGGCATCCCCCCGCCCGGATTCCGGATCCGGCACCGAGGCGGACAAGCCGTCCCAGGAGACCGACGGCGGCAAGCCGAGCGGCCGCAGCCGTGGACGCCGCGGCGGTCGCCGCCGGCGTCGCGGCGGCGGCGAGGACCGGCAGAATGGCGAACGCCAGGACGCCGGTGAGGCCCAGGCTGCCGGTCAGGAGCGCGCTTCGGCGGGCAAGTCCGGGGCATCGGCGGCCCGTGAAACCGGCAGCGGCAAGTCCGCCGGAGACAGCACACCTCAGCCCGGTAGCAGCGAGCCGCGGCCCGCCGCCCGGGATGCGGCGGCAGCAGGCAGCCCGCCCGCCCGGGAGACAAGCGCTGCCACGGCCACACCGGCCGCCCGCGAACCGCGCCCAGGCTCCTCCGGGCAGGACACGTCACCGGCTCAACCGGGGAAGCCATCAGGGAAACGCGATGCCTCCCCGGCTCCGGCAGACAGGCCCGCAGAAACCCGGCCCCGTGACACGGCCGGCAACACGCCCGTTCCGGAACAATCACCACAGTCGGGCGGTACCGCCCCGCGGCCGGCCTCCGGGGATGCGGCACCCCCGGGCAGCCCGTCCGCCCGGGAGAAGACAGCCCCCACCGACGCGCCCGCGCCACGGCAGGAGGCGCCCGCCGGTGAGCACAGCCCGCCCCCCCCTGGGCAGAGCACGGGACAGGTCAGTGAAGCCAGGCCTTCAGAGCCACGGCGTGGCTCTCCCGTCTCCGCGCGGCCGGCCTCCGAGACCGTATTGTCCACCCGGGACAGTGCGGCAGCAGCGCCCCGGCCCCGTCCGGAGCCGGCAGCGCTGCCATCGGCGGCCCACACACCGACCAAGGTGGAGCCGCCCCCACGTCCGGCACCGACCGAATCTGCAACACGGGTAGCGCAACCGGCAACCCCGGGTATCCAGGAGCGGCCGCGTCCGGCGGAACCGGTTGGCGCGGACAAGCCGGGCGGGGAATAACC
>SKOF01000483.1 GCA_007120155.1 Thioalkalivibrio sp.
AGGCCCAGAAGCTCTCCGATGGCGCCTACGATGTACGGCGTCGCGAAATCGGTCACGAGATCGAAGTGACCGCGGTCCTCGAAGGCTTGCACAAGCGCCTCGGCCCGGGTCCGCAGGGACGCTTCGCGCTGCGCTGCGGCCGTCGCGGTCATGGCCCGTGTCATGGGACGACGAAGGGTCCCGTGAACCGGGGGATCGGTGAACAGGACGGCTTTCGAGAGCAGGCCGAACACTGGATCGGACATCAGGGAACGGCGGGTGATCCGATACATTTCCGTGTCCGGCGCCTGCAGCAACGCGCGATGAGTGAGGCACATACGCACCGTTTCGTGCGAAAACAGGTATACCGCTTCAGGCAACCCCGGGGATGGCGAACGGCCCCGGGCGATCGGTGCGTGTTCCCGAAACCATTGGTAACGCGCATAGCGCTGGCTGGCGAAACAGGGTTCGAACGGGTCGAACCAGTGCCTGTCATTCATCGGGTCGACCCCGGTTCCTGCCTTGTCAGGCGCTTCATGAAAATCACCCGGAAACCACCTGATGCCGTATCCGAAGGCAGGAAGTCAGGGGCGAGATGCAGGAACTCACAACCAAGGCGGTGATGAAAGCGAAGCAAGGGGTCACGTATCAGCAGCTCGATGCCGGGTTTCCGGCCGCTCCGGTGCCAGTCATCAATGGCGCGCCGAAACAGCGGGTCGCAACGGGTGCGATCCGGGCCGGGGCCTGCCGAGCCTGCATACGCGGCACAACGCCCATCGCCGACCACGTACCGGGCGCCCACCGAACGGGCGTTCTCGATCACGGCGTCGACCACGCGCTGAACCGAACCGCGCCCGCGCTCGGCGGGTGTGACACAAAGACTGTACACATAGCTGGAGCGGATCGGTTCACTGGCGGGCTGGGTGGAAAAACGCTCAAAGTCGCGCGGAAATCGCCCGGTGTTAGTGGGATCCTGCGACGTATGATAGAAGCACGCAGCCGCGATGAACCGTGTGCCCAGAACGGCCACCACTGCCTGATGGCCGAGTTCCAGACGCTTGCGTATCATGGATTCGCTGGCCTGCAGGCCTGCCGGCCAGGCCTCGGATTCAAGATCCGCGAGCGCGGGCGCTTCATCCGGGCGCATACGTCGGACGATGAAGTGGGTCATACGTGAAATTACTCCGCAATCACATTTCCGGGCGGCGAGGGATCAGCATGATATTTTACGTGTGCGTGGCAAGGCACGCCAGAACGCTTGCCGCCCTGGTTACGCATTACCGTCCGGATCTTCGCCGCTGTCTGCGCATCGTTCCCTACAGCCGAATGGACCTCCTGCTGAGCGTGCGGTCGGGGATCGTCATCTGGACCGACCTGGATCGTCTCGACCGATCCGTGCGCGCCAGGGCATGTGCCATGCATGATGTCCTGGTGGAGAGAGGTATCTCCACGCTCAATCATCCTACGGCGAGCCTCACGAGGTTCCCTTTGCTTCAGGCTCTCGCGGCGGAGGGAAGGAACCCCTTCCGGGTCTTCCGCCCCGATGCCTGTCCGTCCGACTTGCGCTTTCCGGTGTTTCTTCGCCGGGAATCCGGGTTCATGGGCTCCTGTCCGGAACTACTGGCCGATGCATCCGCATTGCACACGGCTCTGGAGGCGCTGCCCCCCTCCGGAGCCGATCGTGATGACTGGATGGTGGTTGAGTATTCAGCGGAGCCGGGGCCAGACGGATACTTCCGGAAGTACGGGGCTTTCCGAATCGGTCCGGACATTTTTCCACAGCACTGCTTCATCAACAGGCACTGGTTCGTCAAGCACGCCTACGACAGGCTTGGGGAGGCCCACAGGCGAGAGCACCTGCAGTATGTCACTGAGAATCCGCACGTGAACTGGATTCGGGAGATATTCGACCGCGCCGGGATCACATATGGCCGCATCGATTACGGAGAGACCAGGGGCCGGTTGCAAGTCTTCGAGATTAATACCAACCCTACTGTGCTGAATCATCCGCAGACGCGATTTGATCCTGACCTCCAGCCCTATGCCGATCGATATGCGGACACTCTTATTGCATTGGCGAACCGGCATCTGGCTGGTTCGGGGCCGGATATCGTTCCCATGATCGATCGGGTAAACCGATTGATCATGCTGCGCTTG
This sequence comes from Thioalkalivibrio sp., assembly GCA_007120155.1. Classification (GTDB taxonomy): domain Bacteria; phylum Pseudomonadota; class Gammaproteobacteria; order Ectothiorhodospirales; family Ectothiorhodospiraceae; genus Thioalkalivibrio_A. The sequence continues at coordinate 2,137 of SKOF01000483.1, forward strand.
CATGTGTCGAGCCGCAGGTCCCGGTTGCGCCGGTTTCTCCGGGGCTGGTGCGGAGGGTTCCGCCGGGCGGAACGCTGAGTTTGTCTTGCGGGACAGGATACTGGTGGCCGATCGGCTCTCCGGCGCCTTACGGCAAAGGCCTGCGCGAGGGTGGCAGGGGAATAACGGGATATCCTGAGCCATCGCCTGTCTTGCGAGCGTCCGGAACGGAGGCGGGATTTCTCGCGGTGTCCAATGGCAAGGCTCAAGCGGTATAGTCTGGCGTTCGGAAAGCAGTGGCCTGCGTGAAGCCTGACGTGGTGTACGCGGCATTGCAGGGATCGCGGCCCCACCGGTAACCACCGGTTGGGGTAAACCACTGGGTTCGGGATGGGGCATTATGCCCCGGGGGCGTCCAGGCGCCGGTGCCGAGCCGAAGTTCAGATGTGTGCCTTCTTGGAGTGGAAAAGATTATGGATATGGCAACAGTGGGGGAGTTCTGGGACCTGGTAGTGACGGTCTGGCGGGAGGGGGTCTTCGGGGTCAATATCGCGGGCGTTCTGGCCGCCCTTTTGATCTTCTCATTCTTCATGGTGCTGAGGAATTTTTTCAGCCGCTTCGTGCTGCGCCTGCTTGAGCGCGCGGCCTCCCGCACGAAGACGGATATCGATGACAGTATCGTGAACGCTCTGTATGAACCGATCCGGTTCATACCCGTTGTCATGGGGATTTTCTTTGCGCTGAGCGTACTGGACGTGGAAGAGGGGGCGCGGGAGTTTTTCTACAACCTGAACCGGTCGCTGATTGCCTTTACCCTGTTCTGGGCGTTCTACCGGATCACGACGCCGTTGAGCACGGTGCTGCTGAAGGCGGAATGCGTACTCACCCGACCGATGGTGGACTGGATTGTCAAGGCGGCAAAGATCGCCTTTGTCGTGCTGGGCGTGGCTACTGTTCTCGAGTTGTGGGGCATCGCCGTGGGTCCGATCATCGCCGGCCTGGGCCTGTTCGGGGTCGCCGTCGCGCTGGGTGCGCAGGATCTGTTCAAGAATCTGATCGCGGGTTTGTTCGTAATCGGAGAGCGGCGCTTTCACCCCGGCGACTGGATCAACGTGGATGGCGTTGTGGAGGGCACTGTGCAGCAGATCGGGTTCCGTACCACGACCGTGCGCCGTTTCGACCGCGCGCCCGTCTACGTGCCGAATTCACGCCTGGCGGACAACGCGGTCACCAATTTCTCCCGCATGAGCCATCGCCGCATCCGCTGGATGGTGGGCGTCGAGTACCGGACCTCGCTTGAGCAGCTCAGACAGATCCGGGATGGAATCGAACGCTACATTCTCGATTGCGAGGAGATTGCCGATCCGTCGGAGGTGCCGACCTTCGTGCGGATCGACTCCTTCAACGACAGTTCCATCGACATACTGGTCTATTGTTTTACCAATACGATCGTTTGGGGCGACTGGCTGGAGATCAAGGAGAGGCTTGCCTATGCCATCAAGGAGATCGTTGAAGGCGCGGGGACCGGGTTCGCCTTCCCGAGCCGCTCGGTCTATCTGGAAACCCTGCCGGATGCCCCCGAGGTCTTTCCCC
>SKOF01000447.1 GCA_007120155.1 Thioalkalivibrio sp.
CCCTGGAGGATCCGTGGTTCGAGGCCGAGGAGGACATGTGGCGCTGGAGCGTCTCCCCGGAGAAGGCCCCGGACAGCCCCGCCTACGTGGAGATCACCTACGAGCACGGCGACCCGGTGGCTCTGGACGGCGAGGCCATGAGCCCCGCCACGCTGCTGGGTAAGCTCAACGAACTGGGGGGCGCCAACGGCATCGGCCGCCTGGATCTCGTCGAGAACCGCTACGTGGGCATGAAGTCCCGGGGCTGTTATGAAACCCCGGGGGGCACCATCCTGCTCAAGGCCCACCGGGCCATCGAGTCCCTCACCCTCGACCGCGAGGCCGCCCACCTCAAGGACGAGATCATGCCTCGCTATGCGAGCCTCATCTACAACGGTTACTGGTGGAGTCCGGAGCGGCGCATGATGCAGTCGCTGATCGACGCTTCCCAGGTGCACGTCAACGGGGTGGTGCGGCTCAAGCTCTACAAGGGCAATGTCATCGTGGCCGGGCGCCAGTCCGCTACGGACAGTCTCTTCGACGCCTCCATCGCCACCTTCGAGGACGATGCCGGGGCCTACGATCAGAAGGATGCCGAAGGTTTCATCAAGCTCAATGCCCTGCGCATGCGGATTGCGGCACAGCGGGGACGCTGACCCCGGCGGTATGGACATCCCGAGGGCCATCGCTTGAGGGTGCTGCTGCACGCCGGGGTCATGGCCGTGATAGCCTTCGCCGGGGTCGTACCGCCGGTGCCCGCCGACGCCGGCGAGGATGTTCGCGACGTGACCATCGGCGTGCTGGCCTTCCGGGGCGTCGAGGAGACCGAGCGCATGTGGGCGCCCACGGCCGACTACCTGGGCGAGCTGATACCGCGGACCCGTTTCCGGATCGTACCCCTGACCCACGACACCATCGACCAGGCCGCCGCCCGCGGCGAGGTGGACTTCGTGATCACGACGCCGGGGTCCTACGTGGCGCTCAATCAGCGTTACGGGCTCACCCGCATTGCCACCATGGTCACCCGCAGGCCCACCGGCCCCTCCACCCGGTTCGGCGCGGTGATCATCACCCGTGCCGATCGCGATGATCTCGTCACCCTGGAGGACCTGCGCGGCAGGCGTCTCGCCGCCGTCCACCCGGACGCCTTCGGTGGCTGGTGGATGGCCTGGCGTGAACTGCGCGCCGAGGGTATCGACCCATGGGAAGATCTCGAGGAGCTGTCGTTCACCGACTTTCCGGTGCATCGGGTCCTGGAGGCGGTACGCAGCGGCGACGCGGACGCGGGTACGTTCCGTACGGAACTGCTGGAGCAGTGGATCGCGGAGGGCCTCGTCGAGCCCGGTGAGTTTCGCGTGGTGGGTGCCCGCGACACCGCGGGTTTCCCGTTTCTTCACAGCACACGGCTCTACCCGGAATGGCCGCTTGCCGTCCACCAGCACGTGGATGAGCGTCTTGCCAGGCAGGTCCTTCTGGCGCTCCTGGAACTGCCGGCCGAACACCCTGCCGCCGATGCGGCCGGCCTCATGGGCTGGACCATTCCCCTGGATTACGAGCCGGTCCACGCCCTGATGCGGGAACTCCAGGTGGGCATGTACGAAAGCGACGGAGACTTCACCCTGCGGCAGGTCATGGTGGTCTATGGCCCCTGGTTCGCCGCCATGTTCCTGTTGCTCCTGCTCGCCTTCCTGATATTCGTGCTCCGGCTCAACTGGCGGCTGGCGGTATCGCGTTCCAGCCTCTCCAACACCTTGCAGTCCATCGGCGACGCCGTGGTGACGACGGACACCCGGGGCCTGATCGAGTACATGAATCCGGTGGCCGAGCAGATGGGGCAATGTCGGTTGAACGAGGTCGTCGGCCGGGACTACCGGCAGGTCTTTCAACTGGTTCGGGAGTCGGATCGGCGCGAGCTGGTCAATCTGGCGCGTCACAGCGCGTCCATGCGCGAGGTGAGGCCCCATACGGTGGAGGGACTGCTGATCGCCCCGGACGGCACGGAGTACGCCGTCAAGGTCACCACGTCCAGCATCCGTGCCGGCAAATCCCGGGTGTCCGGCTGTGCCCTGGTGATCCACGATGTCACCGAGCTGCGCACGCTGACGCGCCAGCTCCGGTATCAGGCGGCCCATGATTCCCTCACGGGGCTCGTCAACCGCCGGGAGTTCGAGGCGCGCCTGTCCCGGGCGGTTGAGGGCAGCGCCCGTGGCGGTCAGACCCACATACTGATGTACATGGATCTGGACTGGTTCAAGGCCATCAACGACAGTCTGGGCCACATGGCCGGAGACCACGTGCTCAAGGAGATCGCCGATATCCTGGAAGCCCAGGTGCGCTCGACCGACACGGTGGCGCGTCTGGGTGGCGACGAGTTCGGCGTCCTCGCCCTGAACTGCAGCCTGCAGGACGGTGTCGAGCTGGCGGACAAGCTTCAGGAGGCGGTACGCGCCTTTGTCTACCGGGACGGAGGCCGTGAATTCCGCATCGGTCTGAGCATCGGGCTGGTGGCCGTCGATCGTCACAGCGGCGGCCTGGAGGCGGTGCTCAAGGCGGCGGATGATGCCTGTTACGCCGCCAAGCAGGGGGGTCGTAACCGTACGCAGATCCATTCACAATAGACCCGCCCTTCCGCAAATCGGCCACAAGGAAATGTCCTTCCATGAACTTCTTCAGATCCTCTGCAGCCGTCACGCTCGTGCTGGTCGTGATGGGGATACTCCCGGGTTGTGCCACGACTCAGGGGCCCGGGGATCCGCGTGACCCGTGGGAGGGTTTCAACCGGGCTGTCTTCGAGTTCAACGAGGCGGCCGACAAGGCGGTGATCCGACCGCTGGCGGTGGGATACGTGCGCGTGACCCCGAGGCCCGTGCGCAACAGCGTGGGCAACTTCTTCGCCAACCTGGGTGACGTCACCAACCTGTTCAACAATCTGCTGCAGTTCAAGTTCGATGCCGCGGCCACCGATTTCGGCCGCTTGGCGTTCAACACCACCTTCGGGCTGTTGGGTGCCATCGACGTGGCCAGTCACATGGACCTCCCCAAGAGCAACCAGGATTTCGGCCAGACCCTGGGCTACTGGGGCGTGCCCCCGGGCCCCTACGTGGTGCTCCCGTTCCTGGGGCCGAGCACGGTGCGCGACACCCCGACCCGTTACGTGGACGCGCGAACCAATCCGCTCTACTACCACAACAACCGGGGGCGCCGGAATATCGCGGCGGGTGTGTCGATCGTGGACACCCGTGCCGGATTCCTCAGTACCGAGCGCGTTCTGGAGGACATCGCTCCCGACCGTTATATCGCCCTGCGCAATTTCTACCTGGATCGCCGGGAGTACCTGATCCACGATGGCGAAGTCCCGGGCCGGGACAGGGGCGTCGATCTGTTCGATGAACTCGAGGAAATGGAGGCGCTGGAAGCGGAGAAACGCCGGGAAGGGGAGCGGCAGTGAGGCGCTTTTGAAGTGGGAAGTGTGAATTGGGAAGGGCGAATAAAACCACCCTCTCCCTCGCTTGCGGGGGAGGATCAGGGAGGGGCCTTCCCACTTCCCAATTCACACTTCCCACTTCATTCGTCCTTCATCCTGAGTCTGTAGCGGTAACTGATCTGCACCAGCCAGTCGTCCAGGGTGCCGAACAGCCATTCCTTGAACCGTTGCCATCGTCCGCGCGCGCTCCACTGCTCCCGGGTCCAGAGGGTGCTTTGGGCGAAATCCGCTTCGAATACCCCCG
>SKOF01000237.1 GCA_007120155.1 Thioalkalivibrio sp.
ATTCAATCATGAGTCATGAAGTCTTCGAGAAAAACGTCGGCCTGATGGCCATCGGCATCCTGCTGGTGATCAGCATCGCCGGCCTGGTGCAGATCGTCCCCCTGTTCTTCCTCAAGAGCACAACAGAGCCGGTGGACGGCCTGCGTCCCTACACGGCGTTGCAGCTGGAGGGCCGGGACATCTACGTGCGCGAGGGCTGCTATACCTGCCACTCGCAGATGATCCGCCCCTTCCGGGCCGAGACGGAACGCTACGGGCACTTCTCCGTGGCCGGGGAGTTCGTCTGGGACCGTCCCTTTCAGTGGGGTTCCAAGCGCACCGGCCCGGACCTGCACAGGGTGGGCGGACGCTACAGCGACGACTGGCATCGCATCCACCTGATCAATCCGCGCCTGGTGGTGCCGGAATCCAACATGCCGTCCTATGCGTTCCTGGAACGCCGCGAGATCAACGCGGACGTCACCCCGCGCAAGCTTCGCGCGATGCAGCGCCTGGGCGTGCCCTACGGCGATGACGAGATCGCGAACGCGGCGGACGATGTGCGCGGCAAGACCGAGATGGAAGCGCTGATCGCCTATCTGCAGGTGCTCGGCACCGCCATCCCCCACCGCAGGTGACGCCATGAGCTTCGGATTCGTACAGGGCCTGCTGACCATCCTGCTGATGGTGCTGTTCATCGGCATCGTGGTATGGGCGTACAGCGGCCGGCAGAAGAAACGCTTCGAGGAGGCATCCATGTTGCCGTTCGCCGAAGATGACGCCAAGCGGGATGGGCACCGCAAAGGAGAGACGAAACATGACTGAGCATGACATGAGCGCCTTCTGGCACTGGTGGGTGGTGGTGCTGACCGTGGCCAACATCGCCGCCATCTTCTGGCTGATTCGCTGGACCAGCAAGAGCCGGCCCGGCGAGGCCGCCCAGGGCGAAGTCACCGGCCATGTGTGGGACGAGGACCTGTCCGAGTACAACAACCCGCTGCCCCGCTGGTGGCTGTGGATGTTCTACCTGACCATCGCGTTCTCCATCATCTACCTGGCCCTGTTCCCGGGCCTCGGGCGCTTTGCGGGTTTCCTGGGCTGGACCTCCGAGGGCCGCTATGACCAGGAGGTGGCGCGCGCGGAGAGCCGTTTCGGACCCATCTTCGCGGCCTACGCGGACCGGGAGGTGCCGGTGCTGGCGCAGGATACGGAGGCCCTTCAGACGGGGCAGCGGCTGTTTCTCAACTACTGTTCCACCTGCCATGGCTCCGATGCCCGGGGCGCCCCCGGCTTTCCCAACCTGACCGATGGCCAGTGGCAGTGGGGTGAGTCCGCGGACGCCATCCGGCAGACCATCATCGATGGCCGGCAGGGGGTCATGCCCGCCCTGGGCGATGCCCTGGGCGCGGACGGTGTGCAGCAGGTGACCCACTATGTGCTCAGCCTCGCCGGACGCGAGGATGCCGATGCCGCGCTGGCGGAACAGGGTCAGCCGCTGTTTGCAACCATGTGCGCCGCCTGTCACGGCGCCGAGGGCAAGGGGACGCCGGCGCTGGGCGCGCCGGATCTCACCAACAACATCTGGGTCTACGGAGGCTCCGCGGGCATCATCTCCCGAACCATTCGGGAGGGGCGTCAGGGCGTCATGCCCGGTTTCGGCGAGTTCCTCGGCGAGGACCGGGCCCATGTGCTGGCCGCCTACGTCTACAGCCTGGCGGAGGAGGGGCGCTAGACGCCCCGCCCCTGAATGTCCGAATCGGTCAACGTCGATGAGCGCCCGCTCGTGCAGCGGGCGATCGCCGTCCTGTGGCCCTCCTTCCTGGTTGCCGGTGTCGCCACGGTGCTGCTGTTCACATGGGTGGATCCCGCCGAGCTTTCCCAGTGCCTGGACGGCATGCCGGCAGTCACGCGCATGGAGGCCTACTCGGTGGGCTTTTTCATCCTGTGGCTGTTCGCCGCCACGGCCAGCGCACTCACCTGTTACTTCGGCCGGCCGCCGAGCCGCTGAGAAGGGCCGCGGGTGAAAGCCCCGTCCCGCAGAACGTAATTCATGTCAGAACACAAGCCATCCGCAGGGGACAACGACCAGGCGTTCTACGAGAAGCGGGCGAAGGTCTACCCGCGCGAGGTGCACGGGATCTTCGCCCACCTGCGCCTGCTGGGCGTGGTGGTGCTGCTCGGTATCTTCTATGGCGCACCCTGGCTGACCTGGGGCGGGCGCCAAGCCATCTGGTTCGACCTGCCCGGGCGCAAGTTCCACATCCTCGCCTGGACGTTCTGGCCCCAGGATTTCTTCCTGCTGGCGCTGCTCCTGATCATCGCGGCCCTGTCGCTGTTCTTCTTCACGGCGCTGGCCGGGCGCCTTTGGTGCGGTTATGCCTGCCCGCAGACCGTGTGGACCGAGGTGTTTCTCTGGATCGAGCAGCGTCTCGAGGGGGACCGCGCCCGCCAGATGAAGCTGGACAAGGGCCCCTGGACGTCCCGCAAGCTGGCCATCAAGGGGACCAAGCACACCATCTGGGTGCTTTTCTCCCTGTTTACGGGCATCACGTTCGTGGGGTACTTCACGCCCATCGTCGAGCTGATGCCGCGTTTCTTCACCCTTCAGACGGGCGGTTGGGAGAATTTCTGGATCCTGTTCTACGGGTTTGCGACCTGGGGCAACGCCGGATTCATGCGCGAGCAGGTGTGCATCTACATGTGCCCCTACGCCCGTTTCCAGAGCGCCATGTTCGACAAGGACACGCTGGTCATCTCCTATGACCCGGCGCGCGGCGAGCCCCGCGGTTCCCGAAAGCGCGGAGTGGATCCGAGAGAGAAGGGCCTCGGCGACTGCATCGACTGCACCCTGTGCGTGCAGGTCTGCCCCACGGGCATCGACATCCGTGACGGCCTGCAGTACCAGTGCATCGGTTGCGCCGCCTGCGTGGACGTGTGCGATGAAGTGATGGACAAGATGGAGTACCCGAGAGGGCTCGTGCGCTACACCACCGAGAATGCCATGGAGGGCAAACCCGCCCATGTGCTGCGCCCGCGGGTGATCCTCTACGGCCTGTTGCTGCTGGTGCTGTTCGCGGCGCTGGCGGTCGGCATCGGTATCCGCAACCCGGTGGGCATCGACGTGATCCGGGATCGCAACGTGCTCTACCGCGAGCTGCCCGACGGGCGCGTGGAGAATGTCTACATCCTCAAACTGCTCAACAAGGCCGATTCGGTGCGTGACTACCGGGTGGAGATCCGCGGACTGCCCGGCGCGGAACTGGTGATCGACCGGACCATGCCCGTTGCGGTGCCGGCGGGCGGGGTGGTGGAGATTCCCGCCCGGGTGCGCATCGATCCGGCCCTGCTCGACATGCCGACGGCCGAAGTGATCTTCGAGGCCCGTGTGGAGGGGCTGCCGGACGAAGGCAATGAACGGCGGGGCCGGTTCGTCGGGCGGATGCAGTAAGTGGATCGGAGGCTCATTTTTCAATCCGCCGGCCGATTCGCATTGATGTGCGTGCGGTGGCAAGCGGCTTTCCGGTTGTGCAATCTGGAATCCATACAGGAATGACGTCATGCGCTATGTGAGAGAGGATACGGGTCCCTGGTACCGTCAGCCCTGGCCCTGGCTGCTGATGATTCCGCCGGTGACGGCGGTGATCGTGGGCATGCTGCTGTTGCGGGCGGCCACCTGGGAGCCGGATGGCCTGGTGGTGGCCGATTACTACCAGGAAGGGCGGGCCA
>SKOF01000510.1 GCA_007120155.1 Thioalkalivibrio sp.
CGGCAAAGGCCGCGGCCGTTGCGTTGTCGGGATGGAATACCGTGACGCTGGCCAGTGCGCCCAGCAGGATGCGCAGGGGAATGTCTGCCGCCAGCGGGTAGAGGAACCCGCCTTGCAGGGCAAAGCTGATGGCCAGGGTGCCGATCAGTACCAGGGTGAAGGCGGGCAACTGCGCCATACCCGGCTGGATGACCAGGTCGGGGCGGGCAAAGATGGCGCCCATCATGAGCATCAGCGGCATACAGATCAGCATGGCCACCATCATGGTGCGGATGAAGGGCGCCTCCGCAATGCGCGAGGTGACCGCCGCGGTCACCGAGGTGGGCGGGGAGAGTTCGCCGAACACCGCCACCAGGAAGGCGAAGAAGTGTACCACCCAGGGATCGACTCCGGCTCGGATCATGAAGGGCGCGATGACGATGGCGGTGATGATGTAGGTGGGCGCCACCGGCAGGCCCATGCCGATGATGTAACCGAATCCGAAACCCACCAGCACCATCACGGCAAGATTGATCCCGGCGCCCTCCATGAGCAGGATGCCCACCTTGGTGGGCACCCCGGTGATAGTGAACGTGGCGGTGAGGATGCCCAGGGTCGCCAGCAGGATGACCAGTTCCGCCGTGATGGTGGCGTAGGATTCCACCATGCGCAGGAACGGCCGGGTGAGCCAGGGGATGTCGAAGCGGCGCGCCATGAACGTGCGTACCACGAATGCGGCGGCCAGGAACACCAGCAGATAGGTGAACACCGTCTGTGCGGCGCTCATGGCGGGCTTGCGCTCCACGCCCATGAAATAGATCAGCCCGGCCACCGCGATGAAGTAGGCGGCGATGTTGGTCCAGTCCATGAATTGCATGGGTTCGGACTTGGGCGTGACGGCGCGCCGGTAGTAGCGCCCGGCCAGCAGCCAGACGGCGAAGGCCACGCCCAGGTAATAGATGATGGCCGGCGCGAAACCGCGGGCCACCACGTCGAAGTAGCTGACACCCAGGAAGTCGGCCATGAGGAAGGCCGCGATGCCCATGAGCGGCGGCATGACCTGGCCGCCCAGGGAGGAGGCCGTCTCCACCGCCGCCGCCGTGGTTCGGGGAAATCCCGCCTTGATGAGCACCGGGATGGTGGCCGTGCCGGTGGTGGCGGCGTTGGCCGCGCCGGAGCCGGAGACCGCCGCCACGCCGAACGAGCCCAGGACTGCCGCCTGGGGCAGCAGGCGCGGTGAGCGCACGGCGAGCCGCGTCGAGCCCAGCAGGATGGAATCGATGCAGCCGAAGGCGCGCAGCACGGCCAGCACCAGGATGAACGAGCCGATCAGCGTCAGGCCCAGTTGCGGCAATCGCTCGAACACGCCGGTGGACATCTCCACGCTGACCGAGCTCACCACCCGGGTCCAGGTCATGCCCGGGTGGCCAAACATGCCCGGCACCATATAGCCGTAGACCGTGTAGAGAATCAGCAGGATATTGAGCACGAACAGGGCGAAATAGCGCCGCCGCGTGTACTCCATCACCAGAGCAGCCACCGCCCCGCCCACCGCCAGGTCATGGGTGCTCCACAGGCCCAGGCGGTAGATGCGGATCTCGTCGAACTCCCGCATCAGGTAGTGGATGGCATACAGACAGATGCCGCAGTAGATCAGGCCGATGATGAAGGGCAGCACATGGCCCAGGCGCGGGTAGAGTTCCCCGTGGCGCAGGTCGTTGAGGATGACGATGCAGATGGTCAGGGGCACGCCCACCACGGCCAGCAGGGTGGGGCCGCCCGCACCGGTGATGTAGTAGCGGGACAGGTAAACGAAAAAAAACGTGCCGACCAGGTAAAAGAGGATCTCCGCCGTCAGCCGGAGCCGGCGAGCCAGGACAGGCGGGCGCGGCTCGACGGCGCCGGCGGCGGCGGGATCACTCATGGGGCCGGTGGCGATGGCCGGCCCTTAGCGCGTGGCGATACGGTCGTCCCAGGCGCTGTCCCAGGCGCCTTTCTGCTTCAGATAACGGGCGAGGCCCGGATGCACCTTCACCGAGTCAACGGAAGCGGCCACGCCACGGCGCTGGACCTCCACCATGTCCGCGGCGATCTGGCGGAAGGCGGAGTCCGAGCGGGCCAGCTCCTCGGCGTGGGCTTCGATGGTGGTGAGCATGCGGAAGACGTCCACATCCGGCACCTCGAGACCCACGTGGAAGCCATAGAAGAAGGGCACGAGCTGGACCTTGTCGGTACCCACGTCGCCGCGGAACACGTCGGCGTCCACTTCCACCACGTCCAGACCGGCAGCCCGCAGGGCTTCCACTTCAGCGTCGCTGGGATTCAGGGCGGCCACATCGGCGGCCATCATGGCCTCGTTGACCCAGGGGGCCGGGCTCGCCTCGCCGGTGCTGTAGATGATGAAGGCGTCAATGCTGCGGTCGGAGAGCGAGGAGGCGGCGAGGCCCAGGTCCAGCTCCACGTAGTTATGACCGACTTCCAGCGTCTGCATGGCACGCTCCAGCTGGGCCCGCACGTCCCAGGGCGCCGGACCCGTGAACACGGGCCGGCCGGCCAGATCGCCCCAGCCGGAATAGTTGCCCCGGTCGGCGGCCCGCACACCCAGGCCCACTTCCATGGTGTAGGCCCAGAAGGACTGCACGGGTTCGCGCTGCATCTGCTGGCTGAAGCCGCGGAACCGGCCGGTGTCGCCCGCCAGCTCGCGGAAGGCGATGTCGGCGCCGTAGTAGCCGTCGAACTGGTTGGTGGCATAGCCTCGCACCGTGGCGAGCGCGCCCGGCGTGGGCAGTACCGTGATGGAGTAGTCGGGCATCTCCCGGTTGAGCATGGCCATCAGGGCCACCTTGGCGCGATGGCCCGCCGAACCCACCGCAGAGGTGGCCCAGCGCAGCTGTGTCACCTGACCCTGGGCGTCTGCGGTACGGATCTCCGACAGCCCCAGGGGGACGGCGATCACAAGGGCGGAAACGAGTGACAGGAAAAAGCGTTTCATCGGTGATACTCCCTCTCTTTGGTTATCGCCCCGGCGCCAGTCGCGCAGGGCGTTTCTCCGGGGTACAGGGATCGTGCCGGACGGTGCATGAGCCGCTCCGGCCGTGTCCTCTCGTTGGTTCTATCGTTCCCTGATAACCTTAGACCACCCATCGGATTCTGCCGGTCACGTTGTGATCCAGATTATCAGATATATAAAATATCATATTGATATAATGGAACTTTATATTCCTATCCGTTCGCGTCAGGCATCGGGAACCGGACATGGGGCCCCGGTTCTCCTGATCGGCCGCCCCGGCCGTATCGTTTCCGTGCCCCGGCCCGGTAGCGCCGAATGGCATCGGTCCCCCGGTCCGGGACTGCGCGAACGCGCCCGGGATTCCACCGCGAGGATGGCGGGCGCCTGGGGGGCTGAACGACAGCCGCCGCTTGCCGTATCGGCATGAAGCGGGTCCCTGCTAGAATGTAATTCAGTCTGTCACCCGATTGCGAGTCCTGCGTCCCATGAGCGAATCCGCTTCCCCCGAAACCCGTCCGCCCCTGATCTGGACCACCACGCTGATGTTCGGCCTGACGGCCCTGGTGGCCGTGACCCTGGTCCCCTGGTACGGCCTGACCCATGGCTACAGTGCCAGTGCGTGGGTCGCCTTCGGCCTGTTCATGGTCTTTGGCAGCATGTCCATCACGGCCGGCTACCATCGGCTGTGGGCGCATCGCGCCTACGAGGCCCATCC
>SKOF01000139.1 GCA_007120155.1 Thioalkalivibrio sp.
CAGTCCGCGCAATAAGCGTCACCCGCGAGCGCTTGCGCATGTCACGCTGCGTTACATTGAGCGGCTCGCCCAATCACCCGATTGCGTGCCGAAGCAGTCAGCCCAGTGGTTTATCCCTTCCACGCTGCTCTCCCGGTCCCACCGGGATCAATGGGATTACGGCTCGTTCCACGCCCTGTGGGCCGACGTGGATGACGCGACCGGATATACATTCAAGGACATGGTCTCGGTATTTCGGCGCGTCCTTGACGCCAGGTTTATCGCCTACACCACACGCAGCGCCACGCACGCGAACCCGAAATGCAGGGTCATCGTGCCATTGGCCCACGCTGTTAGTGGGGCCAAGTTCGTCGCGCTCCAGGACTGGTTGTGTGACCAGCTTGAGCTGGCAGGTATCAAGGTCGACCGCGCTGCCTGTCGCGCCGGACAGATTTGCTACGTACCCAACCGAGGCGCGATCTACTCAAGCCACGTCCATGACGTAGCGCTGTTCGACCCCACAGTAGTGACGGATGAGCCCAACGCCAACGCAAATACGCGACGCCCGCGCCCGCCACGGCCTGAGCGCCCGCGAGTGTGCCATAATGGTGGACGTGACAGAGCGGACGTGGCACCGATGGGAAGCTGGTACGAGGGCAATGAAGACGGGCCTGTGGAAGTGGTTCACGCATCAGCTGGAAAACGCAACCCACGAATAGGCGGCGCGATCATCATCGCTCTGGCCGTTGCAGCGGTGTCTCTGCTCTTTATGTAGCCACCACTCTCACCGGTAATGCTCCCGTACCCAGTTCTCGGTCACGTGCCACGGCTTTTTGGGGCCGTGGAAACACACAATCCGCGCATGTGCGGGCAACGCCCTGCGGTCCAGCTTGTCCAGCCGGTAGGACAGCACCCCGTCACGCGCGGTCCAGTACGGACGGTCCTCGCCCAGCATGTACGCCATGCATGCCTGGTCCGACCCCACGTACCCGGCAGCGTTGGCGCGCCTCGGGGTGACATCCGGGTCGAAATCCGACCACACGTAATCCAGCGCCCCGGGCGTCACCATCCAGAGTGAGCCGTTGTATACGCGGGGCTTTCGACCGTTGGTCACACGCCACCCGATAAACGGCTCATCACGCTCGAATAATTCGGTGATATCCCCGGTGATCACCACGTCGAGATCCATTTGCACGACCCGCGGACCAAGCACATCCCGCATCTCGCGTGAGAAGAGCTTCATCCGGGTGTAACATGCCGGCCGCCCACCACCCAGCGGGTGGCGCATTCCGCGTAGGTCAGCCCACAACGGGTATGTCTCGCATGTCGCACCCGCGGGGTCGTCGGTAATCAGCACAAAGCGGTGCGGCTTGTGGTAGTGACGCCCTACCATTCGCGCCAGGGTGTTTGCGGCCTCAGCCGTGTACTGAGTCTTGCTCTCCGGGTCGCGCCACTTGAAGCTCACGAACGTAAGCATTCCCTGACCCGGTCCGCAAACGCGACGTTCGCCGCCCTGCAGTCTGTAAGCGCATCCGGATATTTCGCAGCGCGCCGTGCCTCCTTGCGCCAGTCCGACCCTATGGCGGGCGGATGACGGAAACCGTAGAACTTGGAGGAATACGCGCCGACTACTACCACCCTGCGGCCGAGGAGCGTTGCCCAGTACGCGCCGTGGTAGCTGTTGGTCACAACCAGATCCGCTGAGCCCAGAAACGCGATGATCTCCTCCAGACTGCCGTGGTTCGTCTTGTGTGGGAGCCCGGTCACGTTCACCGGGTATCGGCGTGCCGTAGCGCGATCGCCGTTAGTGAATAGCACCGCCTCATGCCTGATTTCGTAGGAGGCGTCAAAAAGCGGCGACATACACGATGCGCATGGCGTCCAGATAGCGCCTGGCAAGCCGTCGTCACGCGACCCGTAGAGCCGCATGCCTTCCGGCACCGTCCCTGCCACGCGGGTTGCTCCGTGTACGGTGCTTCCCACGCCCCACGCAATCCCGGTGGCGCGCTGCCTCGCAAGCCACTGACCAATGGCGCCGCCGCCGTATATCACGACCCCGGCATGTCGCTCACGAATATCGGCGAAGCGATGCGCGCCGAAGTCGAAATAAAGCCCCGGAGTGCTGGCAAGGTCGCCGCGGTTGCGCGTATTGCGAATGTGGGCGAACGTGATCATGGCCGAACCAGAACCGGCAACTCCCGCCCGCTTGTCTTACGGTTGCGGGGCGGTACTACCACAACCTCGCTAAAGCGCTCATGTAGCCGATTCATCCACCACTCGGCGGGCTGGATAATGAGGTGCGCGTTACGCCCGTCGGCAAGCTCCTTGTCCGACGGGATCAGGCTGATAACCAGAAGCCCTGCCTTGCGCATCAGGCGCGAAAGGTCCGACAGCACGTCATCCAGGCAGTCCGGCTCGACATGCTCCAGCACGTCTGCGCACACGATGAAATCTGCGGGCGCTGGATCGGCGGACCACTCCTCCATGGCCGGGTCATAGCCGGCGCACTCCAGCCCCTTTTTCCGCAGCGCGCGCACAAGCGTACCCTTGCCGGTCCCGTAATCGAGCACCGTAGTCGCGCCAGACTCCCTCACATAGCCGGCGATTCGGTCTGCCCACTTGTGGCCGTTCGCCCCGTACCCCGCGCGGCGCGTGTGAAGCTCTGCATTCAGGCTGCGGTATTCGTCTGTGATAACCGGCACAGCGCATCCTCTAGTGGCTCCCGCGGGAAACAGGTCAGTTCCGTCTCTCTGGAGCAGTTAATGACTTCAATCCCCAGCCTCTCGATCACAGGTGCCGCATCCCGGAATGCCCGGCGCCAGGTGTGGCACGAGTTCTCTTTCGGGTTTCGCAGTCCCTCGCCGTGCGGGCCGTGCCAATGCACGCCACGCGTGACCGTCATGTCGAAGCCGAGCAGGATGATTCGCTTTGCACCTGTCTGCGCGGCAACCTGCATCGCCTGAAAGCCGCTATTGCTTCCCGTTACGACTTTCCCTGGCTCGACGGAGAAACGAATTATCCCTGCCACCCGCCGGACGCGGATGGCATCGGTATGCTGCAGGCTTACTCGGAGTCCGCGGAACTCTGTTTGCGACGGCCCTTTCTTGCGCCACCATGCGGCGTCGCAGGCGTAGAGGATGTCTGCGTGCCTGCAGAGTCTCCATGCGTCGTTGACGGCGATGATTCTGCAGTCGAGTCGGTCGATGTCTTGCTGACAGAGGCTTGGCCCTCCGCCGAGGATTGCGACCGTCTCCCCTCGCCAGTCCGGAAAGGGTTTCCCTTGTTCTGCGGCGCCCCCTTTTTCACCTGGTCGACGCGAAAGGCAATGCCCTTGCGGATCGCCGCTTCCGCCCGCTCTTTCGACATGTCCTGCGGAACGTTGTAGATACCGGGGTGGATCAGGGTCTTGCCGTCCGGACGCCAACTGCTGGCTAGCGATATCTTCATTCAAGATCAGGGGCGGGTTTCCCCGCCCCTGCCTCATCGTTACGCGGCCGCAGTGCGGATCCACTTGATGGCGTCGTTGTTCAGGACAATGCCGCCCTCGCGGCGACGCACGTAGAAGCGCACGAAGCCGACGTTGGTGACGTTGTCCCGAGTGATCCTCAAGCCAACCCGATTGGCGAGCACGTAACCGCGCCGGAAGTTGCCGAAGGCGACGGGGAAGTTATTCGCTCCCACGTCATCCATCTGTTCCCAGGTCTGATGCTGGTAGCCCAGCAGC
>SKOF01000298.1 GCA_007120155.1 Thioalkalivibrio sp.
ACTCCGAGGAGGAGTTGAACGAGGCGTTTGCCCGCTTCAAGGACCTTGCCGACCGCAAGCACGAGATCTACGATGAGGATCTGCAGGCTCTGGTGACCGAGGCGGCCGCGGCCATGGAGAACGAGCGCTACAAGCTGGTGGCACTCAGGGTATGCTCCGAGACCGGAGAGACCCCGGTGGCTTCGGTGACCCTCAATGTCAACGGCGAGGAGAAGATCGGTGCCGCCGAAGGCGGCGGTCCGGTGGACGCCGCCTTCAAGGCCATAGAAACCATCGTGCCCAGCGGCACGGAACTGTTGCTTTATTCGGTGAACAACATCACCAGCGGCACCGATGCTCAGGGCGAGGTCACCGTGCGCCTGGAGAAGGCGGGCCGGGTGGTCAACGGGCAGGGCGCGGACACGGACATCGTGATCGCCTCCGCCAAGGCCTACCTGAGCGCCCTGAACCGGTTGGCGGATCCCGCCGGGCGGGCGCACCCGCAGCTTGGGGACGTGTGATCAAAAGGATGAAGGACGAAGGTTGAAGGATGAGCATGAGCCCTGAGCAGCGGCAGCGTTACCTGGATGCCATGGGTATCCAGCGCTGGGTGCTGCGGGACGCGCTGACGGCGGCGGATGCGCATGGTGAACCGCGTCAGCCGGTTCAGGCTGAGGCGCCTGCGCCTGACGGGACGGCAGTCCCCGGCTGGGACGAACTGGCCGAGCAGGTCCGTACCTGCACCCGCTGTGCGGAGCTGGCAGCGGGCCGCACCCGGACGGTGTTCGGCGTGGGCGACAGGCAGGCAGACTGGCTGTTCATCGGTGAGGCGCCGGGGGCGGACGAAGACCGCCAGGGCGAGCCCTTCGTGGGGCGTGCGGGTCAGTTGCTGGACAACATGCTCTTCGCCCTGGGACTGAAGCGGGGGCAGGGGGTCTACATCGCCAACATCCTCAAGTGTCGCCCGCCGGGCAACCGGGATCCCCGGCCCGAGGAATCCCGGGCCTGTCGCGAGTATCTGGATCGGCAGATCGGCCTGATCCGGCCGAGCGTCATCGTGGCCCTGGGCCGTGTGGCCGCCCAGAACCTGCTGGCCACCGACGAACCGCTGGCCCGCCTGCGGGGCAGGGCCCTGGATTACCGGGACACCCCGCTGGTGGTGACCTATCATCCGGCCTACCTGCTGCGCAAACCGGCCGACAAGCGTAAGGTCTGGGAGGATCTGCGTCTGGCCCGCCGTGTGATGGGCGTCTGAATCTGCCCCTGGATGCCTTGCGGCTCCGGTTTGGCCATTGCAGATTAAAGATCATGATCCAAACAAACAGGACTTTTCAGGATCTGCAGGACGAGTGAATATTGAGCAGAATCAAAAGGATAACTGCTCGATGACGAGCAAGGCGTTTCTGCGCGCCTCGTTGATCCCGTCCATGCACTTCCCTCCGATGCCGCGGAGACGACAGAAGACCCGAACACCTTGAGCGCGATTCTCAGGACAAATCCGATACTGCGCCCCATGCGCCACGAGGACCTGGACGAGATCATGGCGGTGGAGGTGCGTGCCTACCCGTATCCCTGGACCGAGGGGATTTTCAGGGATTGCATGCGTGTGGGCTATTCCTGCTGGGTGATCAACGAACCGGATCTGCTGGTGGGCTATGGTGTGATGTCCATGGCGGTGGGGGAGTGCCATGTGCTCAATCTGTGCGTGCGTCCCGAGTGCCAGGGACAAGGCTACGGCCGTTTCCTGTTGCGCGGACTGCTGGAGCAGGCCCGCGGGCACCGGGTGGAGACAGCATTTCTGGAAGTGCGCCCTTCCAATACGCCGGCCGTGCACCTGTATCTCAGCGAGGGCTTCAACGAAGTCGGGTTGCGCAAGCGCTATTACCCGGCAGGCAGTGGCCGGGAGGATGCGCTGGTGCTGGCCAGAAACCTGAACGGATGATTCAAGATTCAAGATTCAAAGGGGTGGCACACCGGTATCCGGGCACTTCCCCTTGAATCTTGAATTTTGAATCTTGAATCATCCTTTCAGTCAACCGATCCCTCCGTCGTGCGTTCTTGTTCCTGAAGGCCGGCAATCCGCCTGGCCGCAAACTGTCACAGGAGCACGACCATGAGCAAGCTTTCCCGCACAATCCTTACCGCAGGCGTTCTGACCGCGCTGGCGTTGTCCGCGCCGTTGCTGGCCGGAGCGTCCCACGATCACCAGGGTGATCGGGAGGCCCGTCACGGGCATCATGGCCATATGATGATGGCCAAGCGCGATGGGGGCGAGCACCGCTACGGTGGCCGCGGGCACGAGCGCCATGGCGATCTGAATCGCGAGGAGCGAAAGGCCCACCGGGCAGAGATGCGGGTGCAGCATCAGGCCATGCGCCTGCACTGGGATACGCTTTCCGACTCGGAAAAGGCCGGCTACAAGGAGCAGGCACGGATGCGCATGGAAGAGCGCCGCGCCGCCTGGCAGGCCATGAGCCCCGAGGAGCGCGACGCCCTGCGCGAGCAGAGGCGCGAACATCGCGGCGAGGGCGGGTACCGCCGCTAGCCCGGCCATGTCATCAAGGCAGCCGGCGGCGACGTACAGATTGTTACCGCGGCTTTACGATCAGATATGCTGATCTACGACGTTTATTCAAAAGCTTACATGAAGCCGCCGGCCGCCTTGGTGAAATGTCCGGGCTAAGGGTGTGAGTTGCGGGTGACGGGCATGGATTCGTCACCCGCGGGCCTTGACCAATGAGAGGGACCGCCAGGCTTGAACCGGACGGGAGACCATGACAACGCAGTCCTTCTCGACCGGTTTCTGGCGGACGTCCAGGCACGGGCGGTGCGTATGGCCGCACTGGCGCTGGGCGACCGGGAGGCGGCCCTGGACGTGGTGCAGGATGCCATGGAAAAGCTGATCACCCGATATGCGGACCGGCCGGAAGGGGAATGGGCCCCGCTGTTCTGGCGAATCCTGCAGCGCTGCATTCTGGACACCCATCGCCGCCGCAAGGTCCGCAACCGCGTGTTGTCCGTGTTCGGTTTGGCGCACGGCCGGGCGGATCCGCACGAGGACGACCCGGCGACCGATGAGTGGCGCGATGCGGCGACCCCGGAACCTGACCGGGCCCTGGAGGATACCCGGTTTACCCGGGATCTGGAGGCGGCGTTGTCGGCGCTCCCCCTGCGCCAGCAGCAGGCCTTCCTGCTGCGTGTCTGGGAAGGCCTGGATACCGCCGAGACTGCCCGGGCGCTGGGTGTCAGCGAGGGCAGTGTGAAGACCCATGTACACCGCGCCATGGCCGCGCTGCGGCAACGGCTGGAGGTTTATCGATGAACCGGGACGAGATTGACCGTGACGCCCCCCTGCTGCGGCGGGTCCGGGACAGCCTGGACCGCACAGCGGGCCTGTCGCCCGGGGAGACGGCGCGGCTGGCCCGGGCGCGCCAGGCAGCCGTCGCCGCTGCCGGCGTGAAGCCCGGGCCGGCCCGGCTGCCTGCCTACGGGCTTGCCTTGGCGGCATCCGTGATGCTCGTGGCGGGTCTGCTGCTGTTGCGCCCGGACGGCCTGGACCCGTTACCGCCGCAGTTGGCCGAGCTGGATGATCCGGAACTCCTGCTGGCCATGGAAGAGGCGGAATGGGCGGGGGACCCGGAGCTTCTCGCCTGGGCCCTGGATGCCCAGAGATGATGCGTGTTCTCGTATTCGTTCTGCTGCTTGGACTGGCTCTGTCCGCTGGCGCCGGACACCATGGCCATGTTCCGGACCATGGCCATTTTGACGTCGCCGGGCAACCCGCCCCGGACTGGTCCGGCCTCAGCCGGGAACAGCGCAGGGCGCTGGCGCCATGGAAGGAAGACTGGGACGACCTGTCCGATCGTCGCCGGCAGGCACTGCTGCGCGCCGCGCAACGATGGCAGCACATGGACCCGGAGGAGCGGGCCCGCCTGCGGGAACGCCTGGAGCGCTGGGAGCGCATGGAACCCCACGAGCGCGCCTTCATGCGCGAGCGCTGGGAGCACTTTCGGGCGATGCCGCCCGAGGAGCGGGAGCAACTGCGCGAACGCTGGCGTGCCCTGAGCCCGGAGCAGCGTCAGGCCGTCCGGGAACGTCAGCGGGCCTGGGGGGCGTACCTGCAGGGCCTTTCCGAGGCCGACCGCGAGGCCCTGCGCGAGCGCCTGCGCCACATGGATCCCGAGGAACGCCGCCGATTCCTGCGTCGTGGCCCGCCGGAATAGGGCGATTCAAGATTCAAGATTCAAGATTCAAGATTCAAGATTCAAGGGAAAACCCGGCGCGCCCTCCCCTTGAATCTTGAATCTTGAATTATCATTCTGAATCACAGTCACCAGCCCTCGCTCTCGATGAGTTATAATGGGCGGTTTCCATCAGCCCCCTGTTATCCATGAGCTCCAAGCACGTCACCGAAACCGCCCGCCGGCGCACCTTCGCCATCATCTCCCACCCTGATGCGGGCAAGACGACGATCACCGAGAAGCTGCTGCTGTTCGGCGGCGCCATCCAGCTGGCCGGGACCGTCAAGGGCCGCAAGGCTGCGCGCCATGCCACCTCCGATTGGATGGAACTCGAGAAGCAACGCGGCATCTCCGTGACCTCGTCGGTGATGCAGTTTCCCTACAAGGGGCACATCGTCAACCTCCTGGACACCCCGGGGCATGAAGATTTTTCCGAGGACACCTATCGTACGCTTACCGCCGTGGACTCGGCGCTCATGGTCATCGACGTCGCCAAGGGGGTGGAGGAGCGCACCATCAAGCTCATGGAGGTGTGCCGCCTGCGCGACACCCCCATCATGACCTTCATCAACAAGCTGGACCGGGAGGGCCGCGAGCCCATCGATCTGCTGGACGAGGTGGAGGACGTGCTTGGGATCCAGTGCGCGCCGGTCACCTGGCCCATCGGCATGGGCAAGCGATTCAAGGGTGTCTATCACCTTCACCGGGACGCCGTGCATCTGTACTCGCCCACTCACGGGGGCAAGATCCGGCAGGGCGAAGTGATCCAGGGTCTGGACAATCCGCGCCTGGACGAGGTCCTGGGCGGGCAGGCCAACGAGCTTCGCGAGGAGCTGGAGCTGGTTATGGGCGCCTCCCACACCTTCGACAAGGAGGCATACCTGGCCGGGCGTCAGACGCCGGTGTTCTTCGGCTCCGCCATCAACAACTTCGGCGTGCAGGAGCTGCTGGACGACTTCGTGGAAAACGCCCCGCCGCCCCGGCCCCGGGAGACCGAGACGCGCAACGTGGACCCCTCCGAGGAGACCTTCAGCGGCTTCGTGTTCAAGATCCAGGCGAACATGGATCCCCAGCACCGGGACCGCATCGCTTTCCTGCGGGTGTGCTCCGGTGCCTTCAGGAAGGGCATGAAGGTGCACCAGGTGCGCATCGGTCGTGACGTGAAGATCAGCGACGCGCTCACCTTCATGGCCTCGGACCGGGAACACGTGGAGGAGGCCTACCCGGGCGACATCATCGGCCTGCACAACCATGGCACCATCCGCATCGGCGACACCTTCACCCAGGGTGAGCAGCTCTCCTTCACGGGCATTCCGAACTTCGCTCCCGAACTGTTCCGCCGCGCCCATCTGCGTGACCCCCTGAAGATGAAGCAGCTGCAGAAAGGTCTGCAGCAGCTCTGCGAGGAGGGCGCCACGCAGCTGTTCCGGCCGCTGACCAACAACGACCTGATCCTCGGTGCCGTGGGTGTATTGCAGTTCGACGTGGTGGCCCACCGGCTCAAGGCCGAGTACAACGTGGATGCCAGTTTCGAGAACGTGAACGTGCAGACCGCCCGTTGGGTGAGCTGCGATGACGGCAGCAGGTTCGAGGAGTTCAGAGACAAGGCGGCCGCCAACCTGGCCGTGGACCACGGTGGTGACCTGGTCTATATCGCACCCACCCGGGTGAACCTGCAGATGGCCCAGGAGAAGTGGCCGGAGATCCGCTTCCAGGCCACGCGGGAACATGGGGTGAGCGCCTGAACCCGGGATCCTGGCGCCACAGGTACCGGTATCCCGGGGGGGTGACGGGAACAACGGTCGCGTCGTGCTGACAGTCGGTGTGTAATGGATCATCGGCGCCGGGTTATGATGGCTGCCACCCGTCCGCAGAGACGGGATCCGCGGGCACCGGGAGAGATCGATGCAGACATGGATTCTGGCAGTACTGCTGGTGCTGTCGCTGTTCGCCAATGGATACCTTTTTGCGCAGCGGGCTGCGCCGTCGGCGGCCCCGTCACCTGATACGGCCCTGACGCGTGATCTGCAGCGATTGCTGGATGATCTGGATGCCGAACCCGAGTGGCGCCATCGGCTGGTCAGCCTCGGCAGGTTTGCCACGGTGCGCGACGAACGCCGCCGGACCCAGCAGCAGTTGGTCCACGGCGAACTGTTCGGTCTTCTGACGGATCCCGCGCCGGATTTCGTCGCCGCGAGCAGCCTGCTGGAAGATATCGGGCGCGAGGATTCCCATTACCGCAGCCGGGTGCTGGAGCAGTTGATCGTGCTTCTCAACGATCTTGACGCGTCCAAACGCACGATCCTTCTGGATCGTTTTCGCCTGCTGGAACTGGAGCTGGACGATTTCGCCCGGTTTGAGCGTCTTCAGCCCTGATTTCCCTGCCCGAGCCACGAGGGGCCAGACATGAATCAATGCAGGTCAGCAGACGAGAAGGTGGGTTTCTGGGATGTGCTGAAAAGCGTCCTGTCGGCCTTCTTCGGTGTCCAGAGCCGTCGCAACCGTGAGCGTGACTTCAGGCACGGTAAACCCATACATTTCATAGTGGTGGGTCTGCTGGCGACCCTGCTGTTCGTGCTCACGGTGTTCGGCGTCGTGCGCCTGGTGCTGTGGCTGGCCGGGGTCTAGCCGCCCGTAGCGGTATCCCGAGCCGGATGGGCCGGCATGAGGCGCGGATGGTCTAGAATCATCATTGTGCGCGTTCGTTTCAGGGACGGCTGACGGGCGTCATGTCTCAGGGAACCGCCCCGATTGTGGTCCGGAAAGGTTGAGATGCCCCGAATGGATGACCACTGGAGGTAAGGAAGGTATGTCTACGGTACCTGCCGGATCGCTTTCCCGGATGGATCACCCGGGTCAAGGGGGGGCCTCGATACCGGGTTCCGGCGCCTTTTCCATACTGGTGGTGGATGACGAGCCGGGCATGCGCAGTTTCCTCATGCATGGTCTGGCCAAACACCATGCCCGGGTGGAGCTGGTTGAAGGGGCGGAACAGGCGGAAGAGATCTGCCAGCAGCGCCATTTCGACCTGATCATCTGCGATATCCGCCTTCCCGGGCAGTCGGGAGTGCGCTGGATCCAGTCGCTGCGCGATCAGGGCAGCAGCACGCCGGTAATCTTCATCACGGCCCACACCGACCTCGATACAGCCATCGCCGCGCTTCGGGCGGGGGCGGTCGATTTCATCGTCAAGCCGTTCCGGGTGGAGCAGCTTCTGACTGCCGTGGACCGCTGCTTTCAGCAGCAGCAGATGGCACGTGAGAACTTCCTGCTGCGTCGTCAGATCGAACAATGGGATGCCATGGAAGGTATGGTGGGGAACTGCGAGCTCATGACCAGTGTGTGCGATGTGATCAAGCGCATCGCACCCATGCCCTCCACGGTGCTGGTCGAAGGCGCGTCAGGGACCGGAAAGGAGCTGGCTGCCCGGGCAATCCACGGATGGAGCGGCCGCGACGGCCCGTTCGTGCCCATCAACTGCGCGGCCTTTTCCGCGGAGTTGCTGGAGAGTGAGCTGTTCGGTCATGTGAAGGGCGCCTTTACCGGCGCACTGCAAAGCCGTGACGGCCTGTTCACCTATGCGCATGGCGGGACGATCTTTCTGGACGAGATCGGCGAGATGCCCTTGCCCATGCAGGCAAAGCTCCTCCGTGTCATCGAGCAGCGCACGATCCGTCCGGTGGGGTCGAATCGCGAGACACCCGTGGACGTGCGCATCATCGCAGCGACCAATCGACACCTGCCGAATGTGGTCGATAACGGACGCTTCCGGGAGGATCTCTTTTACCGGCTCAATGTACTGACCATCCGCATGCCTGCACTGAGCGAGCGGCTGGAGGACCTCCCGGCCCTGGCCAGGTACTTCTCCCGTACCCTGGCAGCGGAACTGCGCGTGCCGGAGGTGGAGCTTGACGACGTCGAACTGGCGCGGCTGCGCCGTTACAGCTGGCCGGGGAACGTGCGGGAGTTGAGGAATCTCATGGAATGCTCCTTGCTGCTGGGACGCCAGCCGAGCGAGGTCCTGCGTATGAACGGAGCGTTGGACGGCCTCAATGCCGAAGCGGTGGAGAAGACACCCACACTTGCCGAGGTTGAAATGGCCCATATCCTTGCTGTGCTGGAGCAGTGCAGGGGAAACAAGTCCGAGGCAGCACGGCAGCTCAATATCGGCCGCAAGACCCTGGAACGCAAGCTGCGGACGGCGTCGGACCGGACGACACCTGCGAGGAGCCGGCCCGAACCCGGGAGCACCTGACGGCACCGGAGGTCGGTGACGTCCGGGATGTCAAGCGACAGCCCGGGCAAAAATGGCGGAAGGACGTGGGAGTCGAACCCACCCGGGACCGCCTGACGGCCCCAACCGGTTTTGAAGACCGGCCGCACCACCGGATACGAAGTCCTTCCCTTTTCATGCTGATGGACAGGATTAACAGGAACTACCCATATTCTCAATCATTTGGGTCGTGCCGATCCTGGACAAGCCTGTCCATTCGAACTCAGCGAAGCCTCAACAGGGAATCCTTGAACACACGGTGTTCGTCGCCGATGCGGCGTGAGTAGCCGATGCGGTCAAAGAATTCCAGTGTGTGAATCGCCACCTTGCGGCCCGTGCCGATACGGTCGCGGAAGGGCGCCGCGAGCGCCGCACCGTGCTGCTCGGTCAGGTCGCGCACGATCACGGCCAGATCCGCCACGGCCTCGCGGGTGAAGTAGTGATCGTGGGCCACCCGGTACACCTCGCCCATGCCGGCCAGCTGGCGCATGAGCCGGCGCACCTTGTCCTCTTCCAGACTGCAGCTGCGGGCGATGTCGCGCACCCGGGGCGGATTGTACGGGCTCGCTTCCAGCAGCGGTCTGATGTGTTCGAGCCACTGACGCTCTTCGGTGGGGGCCAGGGTCACGCGGTGGCCGGGCAGGTGGATCCAGGGGGCGTGCAGCACCATCCGGCCCTCGGCCACCAGTTCATCCAGCAGGGCGCCGAACACCGGGCGGTCCATGGCCGGTGCCGTGAGCCGGCGCAGCTGTTCCCGATCCGGTCCGAGTCGCTCCGGGTGCCGCTCGTGATCCTCGGCGAGCATCTGCAGGGCGCGTTCACGCAGGGCGCTCCAGTGCGCCGGGTCGAAGGCGGTGAGGCCCGCGTGTGTCTCCACCACGTGCATGGTGATGTCTTCCCGGACCGCGTCCGCGGTCCGGGTGTCCAGATTCCGAAGGCGCATCCAGTTGTCGAGGTTCAGGCCGCGCGGGGCGAAGGGCAGGGCGGAGCGCAGGGCGTGGACCGGGTCGGGATGGCTGAAGGCGTTCAGCAGGCCGATGCGCGCCGCGGTGCGACGTCCCCGGGCGGGGGGCTGGTTGTCCAGGATCACGCCGCCGCCGATGTTGCGACGGGCCGACTGGTCGCGCAGCACGAAACGGTCCCCAT
The DNA here is from genome assembly GCA_007120155.1 of Thioalkalivibrio sp. Classification (GTDB taxonomy): domain Bacteria; phylum Pseudomonadota; class Gammaproteobacteria; order Ectothiorhodospirales; family Ectothiorhodospiraceae; genus Thioalkalivibrio_A. Next base: position 9,640 of record SKOF01000298.1, read on the forward strand.
GCAGCGCGTGTGTCTCGTCCTCGAGCACCAATTGAACGAGGCCGCTGGCACCCGGTTCAATCCGGTCACCCTCGAGGATTGCAAGCCGCGCCATGAGTCTCGCGGCACCCAGGTGCAGGTGCACGGGTGTCCAGTGTTTGAGCGGCCCGGGCTCGTCCGGCAGGACGCGCAGCCGTGCGTCCAGGCGTGACGTGGGCCGGTCAAGCAGGGGATCCACCACCCAGTCGCCCCGGGCGATGTCGCGTTTCCCGAGGCCCGGGGCGGACAGGTTGAGCGCGCAGCGCTGTCCGGCAAGCCCCTCTTCCGAGGGACGGTTCTGGGCGTGAATGGCGCGCACCCGCACGTCCAGCCCGGTCGGGGTGACCCGCACGGTGTCACCCACGCATACGCGGCCTGCGTGCACCGTGCCGGTGACCACCGTGCCGGCCCCGCTCAGCGTGAAGCAACGATCCACCGCAAGACGGAACATGCCGTCGGTTCGCCGCAGGCCGGTTTCGCGCGCTGCAGCGTGCAGGTGGTCACGCAGGGCGTCGATTCCCTCACGGGTGACCGAGGAGACGGCCATGACCGGGGCGTCGGCCAGGCCCGAGGAGGCGAGAAGGTCCCGAATCTGCCGGTGCGCCTCTTCCAGACGCGCGCCATCCACCAGGTCGCACTTGGTGAGTGCCACGGTGCCGCTCGCCAGCCCAAGAAGGTCCAGGATCTGAACATGCTCCCGCGTCTGAGGCATGGGTCCGTCGTCACCGGCGACCACCAGCAGCACATGGTCGATTCCGGTGGCCCCGGCGAGCATGTTGTGCACCAGTTTCTCGTGGCCCGGCACATCCACGAATCCGAGTACCCCCCCGTCCGTCAATGCCTGATAGGCATAGCCCAGATCCAGGGTGATGCCCCGGGCCTGTTCCTCCCTGAGGCGGTCGGCATCCACGCCGGTTAGCGCGCGCACCAGTGCGGTCTTGCCGTGATCGATGTGGCCCGCGGTGCCGACGATCATGGCAGCGCGAGCCCGGACAGCTGCCGCGTGAATGCCTGCTCGTCCTCCAGGCAGCGCAGGTCCAGCCACAGCGCACCGTCCCTGATGCGCCCGATGACCGGACAGGGCAGGTCGCGCAGGGCCCGTTCCAGGCGCTTGAGCGTCGTGCCCGCGCCGCGCCCGGATCGGGGCGGCTCCAGCACCAGCGCCCGGCTCGGCAGCCGGTCCACGGGCAGGGCCCCGCTGCCGATCTGGCTCTGGCAGGGGCGCAGGGTGACGCGTGCGGCCTGGCCGAACGCGCCCTGAACTCGGGGCAACAGGCGTTCCCCGAGCGCGGCCATCTCGGATTCGGGGCGCGAGAGCAGTCGCAGCGTGGTGAGCCGTTCGTGGAGCCGGTCGGGATCCCGGTACAGGCGCAGGACGGCCTCCAGGGCGGCGAGCGTCATCTTGTCCACCCGCAGGGCGCGCTTGAGCGGGTTCTTCTTGATGCGGGAGATGAGGTCGGCACGTCCCACGATCAGCCCGGCCTGCGGACCGCCCAGGAGTTTGTCACCGCTGAAAGTGACCACGTCGGCGCCGGCGGCCAGGGTCTCCTGTACGGTTGGTTCGTGGGGCAGACCGTAGCGCTCAAGGTCCACCAGGGTACCGCTGCCCAGGTCCACCAAGAAGGGCAGTTCGTGGGCATGGGCGATCTCCGCCAGGCGCGCTTCCGGCACGGCGGCGGTGAAGCCCTGAATGGCGTAGTTGCTGGTATGGGCCTTCATGATGAGGCGCGTGCGCGCACCGACGGCGCTTTCGAAATCGCGGGGATGCGTGCGGTTGGTGGCGCCCACCTCCACCAGCTTGCAGCCGGCGCGGCGCATGACCTCCGGGATGCGGAAGGCGCCGCCGATCTCCACCAGTTCCCCCCTGGAGATGATCACTTCCTTTCGCAGGGCGAGGGTATTGAGCGACAGCAGGACCGCGGCGGCATTGTTGTTGACGACGGTGGCCGCCTCGGCTCCGGTCAGCTCGCCGATGAGTTCGTTGATCAGGTCGTCCCGGTCGCCGCGCCGGCCGCTTTGCAGATCGAACTCCAGGTTGCCGGGTGCGACGGCTGCGCGCATCACCGCCTCGGCCGCGTCGACCGGCAGCAGGGCCCGGCCCAGGTTGGTGTGCAGCACCGTTCCCGTGAGATTGAACACCTGGCGAAGCCGTGGTGCGGCGGCGGCTTCCAGCACGGAAGCCGTGTGGCTCAGGATCTGCGCGGGTTCGAAGCGCCGGGCGTCCGTGTCCGGCTTGTGAAGGTCCTCGCGCAGACCGTCAAGCACCAGGCGCAGCGCGCGCAGGACCGGCTCCCGTCCGTGTCGGACGATCAGGGGTTGTGCATCGGGAAGAGACAGAAGGCGGTCCACCGAGGGGGGGCGGGGCCGGTCGTGCGGGTGATGGTCTGAGGGTGTACTGTTCCGGTTTGCTGTCGTCATGGTCCGGGCTCGGCCGTCACGCGGCACGGGTGGGTATCGGCGCGGGCCGCGGTGCCCGGCCGAAAGGGTTCAGTTGGTGCTTTCCGCTTCCTCTCCGGGTACAAACAACAGGTTGGGTCCACTGCGCTCATAGCCCTCTTCGGCCATGAGCAGATCCAGCGCCAGGGTGGCGATGTCGTCCGCCACGGGGTCCACGTCCAGATCCCTGTCCATGTAAAGGATCTTCAGGTAACTGTGGCACTCGCCGCAGGCCTCGGCCTTGACCGCCTCGCTGCCGCCCTCGATCCCCATGAACTGAAGCGACGTGGTGGATTCACAATTGCTGCAGGTCAGCCGCTCCAGGTGCCAATCGCTCTCGCAAAGCGAGCAGTGCAGATAACGGAGCTTCTGCTCCACGCCTCCCACACGCACCATGCTGCTCACCGGTGCGCTGCCGCACACCGGGCAGACCTTGCTGAAGCGCTTCTCGCCCAGGTTTTCCGGATCCGCGTGACCGGCCAGATGGGTCCAGTAGGTCTGCAGGGCGCTGGCCACCAGGGGGGCGGCCGCGGGGTCGAGCGCCTCGTTTTCCCCGTCGAGGATGCGCTGTGCCATGTCCTCGAGTTCGCCGTCGTCCATGGAACGCAGCCGATCGATGGCCTGACGCGTCGGCGCGGGTGCCGCGGATTCGACCGAATCGAGGATCGAACCGAGCAGATCCCGCCACAAGGGGGCCCGCGTCCATCCCTGGACGGGGAAGACGGCCAGGCCGCCGGCAACGGAAGTATCCGGACGCGGGCTGGCCGGGTTGCTGTGCTCCAGTGAGTCGAGCGCATCCTGCTGGGCCCGCGCAAGGGCCCCGAGGAACATGAGAAAAGGTTCCAGAGGGTGCCCACCGGCCAGGTCAAGGAGGCGTTCCGCCCGCCGCCGGAAGACATGCTTCCGGTCGGCGAGCCGAACAAACGGCGCTTCCTGACTGGGTGGAACGATGGCACCCGGCTGGATGATGGAACTCATTCCTTGGTCTCCCCGGTGACCTCACGGTACCAGA
>SKOF01000261.1 GCA_007120155.1 Thioalkalivibrio sp.
TGCACGCAACAGCGGCGGCGGGCAGACCACCCACGTCCCGCTGGGTGAACTGGACGACTACTACGGCTTCTGGAGCGGCGGGCAGTCGGGCGAGGTGCGCGTCTACGGCGTACCATCCATGCGCGAGATCATGCGCATTCCCGTGTTCAACCACTGCTCGGCCAGCGGCTGGGGCATGACCGACGAGTCCAAGCGCATCATGGGCGACAGCTGGCGCTTCACCAACGGCGATGCGCACCATCCGCACGTGAGCTACACCGACGGCAGCCACGACGGCCGCTACCTGTTCATCAACGACAAGGCCAACACCCGCGTGGCCCGCATCCGGCTCGACGTGTTCAAGACGGACAAGATGGTCACCGTACCCAACGTCCAGGCCGTCCACGGCCTGCGCCTCCAGAAGGCACCGCGCACGGGCTACGTGTTCGCCAACGGCGAGTACTTGATCCCGCAGCCCAACGACGGCACGGGCATGGACGATACGGAAAACTACCGGACCCTCTACAGCGCCATCGACGCCGACAGCATGGAGGTGAAGTGGCAGGTGCTGGTGGACGGCAACCTGGACAACACGGATGCCGACTACACCGGCAAGTATGCCGCCTCCACCTGCTACAATTCCGAGCACGCGGTGACCCTGGCCGGCAAGATGCAGGCGGAACGCGACCACGTGGTGGTGTTCAACATCGCCAACATCGAGAAGGCCGTTGCCGAGGGCAAGACCACCACCATCGGTGACTCCGATGTGCCCGTGGTGGACGGCCGCAAGACGTCCGAGCTCAACGTCACCCGCTACATCCCGGTGCCGAAGAATCCCCACGGCTGTAATACCTCCACCGACGGCAAGTATTTCATCGCAGCCGGCAAGCTCTCGCCCACCGTCACCATGATCGACATCGCCAAGCTGGATGACCTGTTCGCAGGCCGGCTGGAGAACGAGCGTGACGTAGTGGCCGGCGAACCGGAGCTCGGTCTGGGGCCGCTGCATACCACCTTCGACGGCAAGGGCTTTGCCTACACCACGTTGTTTCTGGACAGCCAGGTGGTCAAGTGGAACATGGCCAACGCCGTGCGCCACTACAACGGCGAGAATGTGGACTACATCGTCCAGAAGATCGACGTCCACTACCAGCCGGGCCACAACCACGCCTCGCTGGCAGAGTCCAAGGACGCCGACGGCAAGTGGCTGTTCTCGCTGAACAAGTTCTCCAAGGACCGCTTCCTGCCGGTGGGCCCGCTGCACGCCGAGTGCGACCAGATGATCGACATCTCGGGCGACGAGATGGTGCTGGTGCACGACACCCCCACCTTCGCCGAGCCCCACGACGCGGTCATCGTGCGCCGCGACCAGATCACCACCAAGCAGATCTGGGACCGGGATGACCCCTATTTCGCCGAGACTATCGAGATGGCCAAGGCAGACGGGGTCAACGTGGAGACCGACAACAAGGTCATCCGCGACGGCAACAAGGTGCGCGTCTACATGACCTCGGTGGCCCCCTCCTTTGGCCTTTCCGAGTTCCACGTAAAGAAGGGCGACCAGGTCACGGTGGTTGTCACCAACCTGGACCGGATCGAGGACCTGACCCACGGCTTCTGCGTCACCGACCACGGTGTCAGCATGGAGATCAGCCCGCTTCAGACCTCCTCGGTCACCTTCACGGCCGACAAGGCCGGGGTGTACTGGTACTACTGCAACTGGTTCTGCCATGCCTTGCACATGGAGATGGCCGGTCGCATGATTGTCGAGGCCTGATCACCCTGTAACGGAGGGCGTGGCGTGGGGGCGGTGCACTCGCACCGCCTCCGCGCCCATCCCCATGAGAATCATCCGAGTTTTCGCCTTGCTGGCCCTGTTCTGGGCCGGCAGTGTATCTGCCGCCGACACCCCACTGCGCGTCGCCCCGGGCCAGCTTGCCGCTGCTCTGGCGGAGGTGCAGCCGGGGGCCTGGCTGCACCTTGAATCCGGGACCCACGCCGGCGGTGTGCGCGTCGAGACGCCCCTGAGACTCACGGCCGAAGCGGATGCCGTGCTCGATGGCGACGGGCAGGGCCGCGTCCTCGTGGTGGCGGCCCCGGACGTGGTGATCCAGGGACTGACTCTGCGCAACGACGGCGCGGACCTCACTGCGATGGACGCCGCCGTCTTCGTGGAAAAGCAGGCCGAGCGGGTGCGGCTGATCGGCAACCGCATCCACGCCCGCGGCTTCGGCATCTGGCTGGACGGCGCGCCCCACGCGGTCGTGGCGGACAATCGCATCAGCGGCGACACGACTCTGCGCTCCCAGGATCGCGGCAACGGCATCCACCTGTTCAACGTGAACCACGCAATCGTTGCGGGAAATATCGTCTGGGAAACCCGCGACGGCATCTACATCGACGTGAGCAACCACAATCGGCTGCTGGGCAACACCCTGCATGACCAGCGCTACGGCATCCACTACATGTTCTCGCACCACAACGAGGTGATGGGCAACCGCACCCGGGACAACAGGGCGGGCTTCGCCCTGATGGCTTCCCGGAATCTCACCGTGGTGGGGAACCGGGCGATGGGCGACGAAAACTACGGCTTCTTGCTGAACGACATCACCTACTCCACCATCGAGGGCAATACGGCCATCGCCATCCGCCACGGCACCACACCGGGCACCGGCGGGAAGAACATCGCCGGGGCCGAGGGCAAGGCGCTGTTCGTATACAATTCCCAACACAACACGATCCGCGACAATCTCATGGCGGGCACCGACATCGGCATCCACCTGACCGCCGGATCGGAGGGCAACCGCATCCACGGCAATGCGCTTGTCAATAACCGCAGCCAAGTCATGTACGTCGCCACGCGCCAACAGGAATGGTCCGTGGAGGGCCGCGGCAATTACTGGAGCGACTATGTGGGATGGGACCTGATCGGCGACGGTATCGGTGACGTGCCCCACGAACCCAACGACTCGGTGGACCGATTGCTCTGGAAGTACCCCATGGCACGTGTATTGATGAACAGCCCCGCCATACAGCTCCTGCGCTGGGTGCAGCGCACCTTCCCCGTCCTGCGCCCGCCGGGCGTGAAGGACAGTGCCCCGCTGATGCGCCCGACCCGTTCGCTGGAGGAAGTGGGATGAGCCCCGTGGTACAGCTGGAACAGGTGGAACGCCGCTTCGGCGCGGTGCAGGCCCTCAAGGGGCTGAGTCTCACGGTGGAGGCCGGCGAGGTGCTCGGCCTGCTGGGGCACAACGGCGCCGGCAAGTCCACCATGATGAAGCTGGTACTGGGCATCCTGGCCCCCACTTCGGGCCGCGTGAGCGTGCTCGGCGAGGACCCGCGCGGCCACCAGGCCCGCAACCTGCGCCTGCAACTGGGTTACCTGCCGGAAAACGTCAGCTTCTACGACAACCTCAGCGGCCGCGAGGTACTGCGCTACTTCGCGCGTCTCAAGCGAGTGCCCGTGTCCGAGGCCGACCGGCTGCTGGAACGCGTGGGCCTCGGTCACGCCGCCAGGCGCCGGGTGCGCACCTATTCCAAGGGCATGCGCCAGCGCCTGGGGCTCGCCCAGGCGCTGCTCGGCGAGCCGCGCCTGCTGCTGCTGGACGAACCCACCGTGGGGCTGGACCCGATGGCGGTGCGGGACGTCTACGGCATGATCGACCAGCTGCGCGGCAGGGGCACCAGCGTGATCCTCAGCTCCCACGTGCTGCCGGGGGTGGAGCGCCACATCGACCGGGTCGCGATCCTGTGCGAGGGGCGGCTGCTGGCCTGGGGCACCATCGACGCCCTTCGCCAGGAGGCCGGCCTGCCGCTGCGCATCCACGTGCGCAGCGAGGAGATCAGCGACGCCCTGCTCGGCCGGCTCACGGAACACGGCGTGCAGGTCGTCACCAACGGTGACGGACGCGCACACCTGAGCACCGCACCCTCGGAGAAGCTGGGGGTGCTGCGTACCCTGCTGGCCGAAGAGCGGCTCAGCGACATCAGCATGGAGCCGCCCACGCTCGACTCGCTCTACGCCTACTTCGATGCCAGGGGCCGCAACGGAGGGCAAGGCGATGCGTGAGATCTTCATCGTGGCCGGCAAGGAGTTCCGCGACGGCATGCGCAACCGCTGGATCCTGGCCATCACCCTGGCCTTCGCACTGCTCGCCATGGGACTGGCATGGTTCGGCGCCGCCGCCTCCGGCGAGGTGGGTTTTACCCGCATCTCCACCACCATCGTCAGCCTGGCGAGCCTCGCGGTGTTCCTGATCCCGCTCATCGCCCTGATGCTCGCCTACGACAGTATCGTCGGCGAAGACGAGCAGGGCACGCTGCTGCTGCTCATGACCTATCCGCTCAGCCGCACCGGCCTGCTGGCCGGCAAGTTCCTGGGCCACGGGGCCATCCTGGCGCTTTCCACGGCGCTCGGCTTCGGTATTGCCGCCGTCCTGATCGGGCTGCTGGCGGAACAGGCCACATTCGCGAATCTCAGCGGTCCGTTCAGCCTGTTCATCGCCAGCGCCATCCTGCTGGGGCTGACCTTCCTGGCACTGGCCTACCTGGTGAGCGTGGTCACGCGGGAGAAGGCCAGGGCGGCTGGGCTCGCCCTGCTGGTGTGGTTCCTGTTCGTGCTGGTCTACGACCTGGTGCTGCTGGGCGTGCTGGTGGGCACCGAGGGGCGCGTCGACGGCGGCGTGTTCCGCCTGCTGCTGCTGCTCAACCCCACCGACGTGTTCCGGCTGGTCAACCTGATCGGCTTCGAGGAAACCGCGACGAGCAGCGGCCTGCTGAGCGTATTCCAGGATCAGGATTACCCGCTGTCGCTGCTGCTCGGCATCCTGGTGGCCTGGATCGCGGTGCCGCTGGGGGCGGCCGCGGCACTGTTCGCCGCGCGGCGCACCTGAACGTTCCCTTGTCCGCGTCTTCCCTCGCACAGGAGATTCACCGCCATGCCCACACGACGTCAGGTCCTCGCTCTGCTCGCCGCCCTGCCCACGCTGACTCTGGTGGCCTGCGGTAGTGACCGGGAGAGCGCGGCCACCGGCTGTTCACCGATCCTGCTCACAGACGAGCACGAATGCGCCCTGTGCGGCATGACGATTGTGCGTTTCCCCGGCCCCAAGGGCCAGGCCTGCCTGCGCGACGGCCGCCTGCTGACGTTCTGCTCCGTGCAGGACATGCTGGCCTGGTCCTGGCAGCCGGAATCCGTACCCGCCATCGATACACTCTTCGTGCATGACCTGTCACGCACCGGCTGGGACGAACCTTCCGACGATGCCTATATGGAGGCCCCGGACGCCGTCTACGTGTTGGGCCACGACCGGCGCGGCGCCATGGGGCATTCGCCCGCGTCGTTCTCGCGGCGTGCCGACGCGGAGGCCTTCGCGGAACGCCATGGCGGACAGGTCATGGAACTTGACCAGATCAACTGGGACAACCTGCGCGGCAACCTGGGCTGACGCCGGGAGGCAGTTGTTTCACTACGAAGAACACGAAGAACGGTTGTTCTCGCGCCAAGACGCAAATCACCCCGAAAAAACCGGAGATCAGGTAGGTTGGGGTGAGGAACGAACCCCAACATGCGATGCCTGATCCGGGCCAATGTTGTTGGGGTTCGCGCGGCTCACCCCAACCTACCTGATATCGGATTTTCCTGGCGTGCTTCGCGTCATTCACACTTTACGGTGCCGAAACGAACCGCTAATGGTTCATGCCGTGGCCATGCCCATGGCCCGGCATCATGTCGCCGGGATCACGCACCGGGGCGTTGACCATCTGGCGCGAACCGTCATCGTAGACCAGGGTCACTTCCACCACCTGCCCTTCCTGCAACGGCTCGTGCAGGCCGATGAGCATCACGTGCAGGCCGCCGGGCTTGAGTTCCGTGCGCGCGCCGGCTGGCACATCGATGCGCTCGATCTCGCGCATGCGCATCACCCCTTCGTGCATGGTGTGGGTGTGCAACTCCACCACGCGGGAGACGCCGCTCTCGGCGGACACCACGGCCAGGTCCTTCCCGCCGGTGTTCTCCAGGGTCATGAAGGCGGCGGTGTTGGGCTGTCCCGGCGGCATCAGGCGCACGAAAGGCATGTGCACCTTGACCGGGTGGGAGGCGTCCGCGTCATGGCCATGGCTGCCCGCCTGGAGCGCACCGACGGAAAACAGCAGCGCGGCCGGCAGGAGGGTGTGCATCAGGAATCGCTTCATCTATCTAGTCCTCTGTCAGCAGGGGAAGAACGGTTGCAAGAATCTGTTCGGCGTCGCTCCCGTGGGGCAGGACCTCCACGAGCCGTCCGTCGCGGTCGATCACGTAGGTGTTGGAGCTGTGATCAACGGCGTAGCCCATGGCCGACCCGGTCTCCGTGCGCTGCCAGGCGGCGCCGTAGAGGCGGCCTGCCTGCTGCAACTGCTCGTGGGTGCCGCTCGCGCCCATGATGTTTGGATGGAAGAAAGGCGTGTACTCGGCGAGGCGCGCCGGATCGTCGCGCTCGGGATCGACGCTGACGAACACCCCCTGAACCTGTTCGAGCTGATCGGGCTCCAGTTGCTCCAGGGCCTGGCGCATGAAGACCAGTGAGGTGGGGCAGACGTCGGGACAGTAGGTGTAGCCGAAGTACAGCAGCACCACCTTGCCGCGATGCTCGGCCAGGTCGAAGGACTCCCCCTCCCGAGAGAGGCGGAAATCCCCGCCCACCGGCTCGGCGGCCAGGGGCAGCGCCCGATGAGGGGCCTGAGCGGCCTCCTCCGCCTCGGGCAGAAAGAATGCCACCCACACCACCGCCACCAGCAGGGCCGCCACCAGTATCCATAAACCGCGCTCAAGCATGATTCGACCGGCCATCGTTCCTCAGTCCCGGGTTGTCTCGAAGTGATACACGGCCACGCCGCGGCCCCCGGCGCCGTCCATCAGCACCTGCACGCGCCAGGTCATGCGCTCCAGCACGCACATGGGCAGCAGCCCGTCGCCGCGGAAGACGCCGGGCTCCACCTGTTGAAGCCGCGGGCGATTGAAGCCCATCTCCATCTCCTTGCCGCTGAAGTCCACCGCCACGGTGTCTGCGGCAACACCCTCGTGGCGCACCTGGATGGTGAACGGGTACAGCATGCGGATCGGGCGCGGCTCGATCTCCAGCTCCACCCAGCCGCCGCCGTCCAGGGACACGCGGCAGGGGCCGGCGTGCAGATCACAGTCGCCGCCGGCCTCCGCCAGCCACGCGAGCGGCTGGTCGTCGTCACCCAGCAGCGCCGCCAGCCGGGGCTGGAGTAACCAGGCCAGCAGCACGAGCAGGACCAGGGCGGCAAACGAAAGGACTGTGAGACGGGGCATGAAGGTTGTTCCGGTTCGTCGATCGGGGAAGCACATGGTCCCCGCAATAGACTGTTCCATCACGGAGACGGTTCGGTTCAGGCACCCCGGCAGACTTCTTCAGTATCACATTGCGAGAACCATGCCAGACTCTACCGTTGGAGAAGAAGCCGGAAAACAGTCACTTGAGGACGATCACGCATCCGGCCCGGCGCATCGACGGGGCATCTGCCACTGCGTGCTGTGTGATTTGCCACAGAAGGTTCCGCGGCGCGTGGCGGCCATGGGTATGCTGGTTTTTGCCACAGAGGTCACAGAGAAAAGCATGGGTCGGGGTGCCTGCCAGTCCGCGTGGCATGGCCAGCGAACGAACGATCCCTGTTTCTTCTTTCCTCTGTGCCCTCTGTGACCTCTGTGGCAAAAAAACACTCCCCCGTATAACACCCAACCCTCAAGCCCCGCGCCGGGCGTGGGCCGGACGGAATGCCTGAACGAAGTCCTCCCGCGTCTCCAGATACGGCCCCTCGATCAGGTCGATGCAGTAGGGCACGGCGGGGAAGACCGCCTCCAGGCACTCGGCGATGGCCGAGGGCTTGCCCGGCAGGTTGATGATCAGGCAGCGGCCGCGGATGCCCGCGGTCTGGCGGGACAGGATGGCTGTGGGTACGTGTTGCAGGGAGACCGAGCGCATCAGTTCCCCGAAACCGGGCATGAGCTTGTCACACACCTGTTCGGTGGCCTCCGGGGTGATGTCCCGCGGGGCCGGACCGGTACCCCCCGTGGTCACCACCAGGCAGCAGCCCTCCCCGTCGGCCATGTCGCGCAGCGCCCCGGCCACCAGGTCGGTTTCGTCGGGCACGATGCGGGTCACCGGTGCCCAGGGGCTGGCCAGCGCATGTTCGAGCCATGCGCGGATGGCGGGACCGCCCCGGTCCTCGTACTCGCCGCGACTGGCGCGGTCCGAGACCGTGAGAATGCCGATTCGTGCGGGTGACGGCTGCTGCATGGACAAGTCTCTCCGGGGCATGTGGCGAAAAGGCTACCCCCCTACGATGGCCGGGGCGGTGACCCCGGTCAATGACCGCAGCTTGACCTGACGCAAGGCGGTTCCCGTCGCCGGCCGGATAATGCCCGGAGTCAACCACGAAACACACGAAGGGCGCGAAGAAAGGCTTTTCCCTCGCCAGGCACGCAAAGCAAGCCCGGACAAGCGACCAACACGTAGGTTGGGGTGAGGAACGAACCCCAACATCCGATTGCTGATCCCGGCCAATGCTGTTGGGGTTCGCGCGGCTCACCCCAACCTACGCATTCTTCGGGTTCCCTGGCGTGCTTTGCGTGCTATTCCCTATAAGAATCCCGCCCTTCGTGCGCTTCGGGTTGCGCCATGTTTTCCGATGCGATCCCGGCACCCCGGGGAGAAACCCATGCATGAGACTCAAACGCCGTTGGTCGGCTACACCATCCGCAACCAGCGCTATATCAACGTCACCAACCGCTGCACGCTGCGCTGCACCTTCTGTCCCAAGTTCAACAAGGTCTGGGAGGTGAAGGGGCACGGCCTGCGGATGCGCGACGAGCCGGACGTCGACGAGATGATCGCCGCCGCGGGGCCGGACCCCGGGGTATGGGACGAGGTGGTCTTCTGCGGCCTGGGGGAACCCACCCTGCGCCTGGACGAGGTGCTCCGGGTGGCCGCCGCCGTGCGGGTGGCGGGTGCCCGCCGCATACGCATCAACACCGACGGCCTCGCCAATCGGGTGCACGGGGAGGACGTCACTCCGCGCCTGGCCGGCTTGGTGGACGCCCTGTCGGTCTCCCTCAACGGCCAGAATGCCGCCGTCTACGACCGCCACTGCCGACCGCTGCATGCGGGCGCCTGGACGGCCGTGCAGGATTTCGTGCTCCGGGCGCAGCGCCACGTGCCGGAGGTAACCCTCACCGCCATCGACGGCCTCCCGGGGCTGGATATCGCTGCCTGCGAGGCGATTGCCCGGACTCTCGGCGTCCACTTCCGCCGCCGCGTGCTCGATGACGTTGGCTAGTGTCGTGTCCCGTAAATATCTTGCCATTCAGCGCGGCTGTGCAATTCCACCAGGTTGTTCACAGAAAAACTGAGAGCCGCAGGGCGGACAAGCGAAGGGCATCCGCCGGGCACCTTGCCCATGGCGTGAAAGGCAAACACCCCCCGCACCATAGGTGCCCAGTCCCCTGGGCGATCCGGGCCGGCACCGGTGGATCATTCTTCGCCCGGGGGACCGGGCTCCTACGGGGAGACCCCGGCAGCCGTAGGGCGGATAAGCGGAGCGCATCCGCCGGGCACCTTGCCCGCCATCCGCGGCCGAGGCATGCCCGGCGACCCCCGAATGGCGCGGATGCAAGGCGGTGCCTGTCGTCGTTCCCAATCGGCCGTGCGGCCTCGAAGCACAAGGCACCCAGCGGGCGCGGCGGGTGCGTACTCCGGACAGGTCGGGGTGAACTTCCGGGCCCGGAAACCGGCATGGACAGGAAACACGCCTGGCAGTTGATCCAGATCAATGAACCCAAGATATTGGGGTGCAGGGGCGCCTCGACCACACTATATAGTCTCTTCCAAGAATGGCCCGGCACGAAACCGACCGGGCCGCACCACCTCAAGGGGGAGACGCGATGACACCCAGTACCGCCCACGCACAGGGGGCCGGCGCCCCGGTCCACCTGCCCACCAGCGTCGTCAAGCGCAACGGCCAGCGGGCATCCTTCAACGGGGAGAAGATCGTCTCGGCCATCCGCCGAGCGGGCGCGGCCACGGAGGAGTTCGACGCGGAAGAGGCACGCCGCCTGGGCACACAGGTGGTCAAGGTCATCGCCCACCGTTTCCAGGGCGAGGCGCCGGCCATCGAGCAGATCCAGGACGTTGTCGAGCAGGTGCTCATCAGCGCCGATCACTTCCGCACCGCGCGGGCCTACATCGTCTACCGGGAACAGCACAAGCAACTGCGCCAGGACCGCCGCACCCTGGTGGACGTGGCCACCTCCGTGAACGAATACCTGCATCGCCAGGACTGGCGCGTGAACGCCAATGCCAACCAGGGCTACTCCCTGGGCGGACTGATCCTCAACGTGTCGGGCAAGGTGATCGCCAACTACTGGCTGAGCCACGTCTATCCCGCCGAGATCGGCGAGGCCCATCGCGAGGGGGACATCCACGTCCACGATCTCGACATGCTGGCGGGCTACTGCGCCGGCTGGTCGCTGCGCACCCTGCTCCACGAGGGATTCAACGGCATCCCCGGCAAGATCGAGGCGGGACCCCCGAAACACCTTTCCAGCGCCGTGGGCCAGATGGTCAACTTCCTCGGCACCCTGCAGAACGAGTGGGCGGGCGCCCAGGCCTTCAGCTCCTTCGACACCTATCTCGCGCCCTTCGTGCGCAAGGACAACCTGCCCTTTGATCAGATCAAGCAGTGCATCCAGGAGTTCATCTACAACCTCAACGTCCCCTCGCGCTGGGGCAGCCAGACGCCGTTCACCAACGTCACCTTCGACTGGGTGTGCCCGGAGGACCTGCGCGATCAGGTGCCGGTGATCGGCGGCGAGGAGATGCCGTTCACCTATGGCGACCTGCAGGCCGAGATGGACCTGATCAACCGTGCCTACATCGAGGTGATGACCGCGGGCGATGCCCGGGGCCGGGTGTTCACCTTCCCCATCCCCACCTACAACATCACCCCCGACTTTCCCTGGGAGTCGGAGAACGCCGACCGGCTGTTCCACATGACCGCCCGCTACGGCCTGCCCTACTTCCAGAACTTCCTCAACTCGGAACTCAAGCCCAACATGATCCGCTCCATGTGCTGCCGCCTGCAGCTGGACCTGCGTGAACTGCTCAAGCGCGGCAACGGCCTGTTCGGCTCCGCGGAGCAGACCGGCTCGCTGGGGGTGGTCACGGTCAACTGCGCGCGTCTGGGTTATCAGTTCCGCGGCGACCGTGAAGGGCTCTTCGGCCGCCTGGACGCCCTTCTGGAGCTGGGGCGCAACAGCCTGGAGATCAAGCGCAAGGTGATCCAGCACCACATGGACGCCGGCCTGTTCCCCTATACCCGGCGCTATCTCGGCACCCTGCGCAACCACTTCTCCACGCTGGGCGTGAACGGCATCAACGAGATGATCCGAAACTTCACCCACGACGAGCACGACATCGCCACCGAGTGGGGCCATGCCTTCGCCGTGGAGCTGCTGGATCACGTGCGCGCCCGGCTGACGGAATTCCAGGAAGAGACCGGTCACATGTACAACCTGGAGGCCACCCCCGCCGAGGGCACCACTTACCGCTTCGCCAAGGAGGACAAGCGTCGCTTCCCGGACATCCTCCACGCGGGCACCGACGATGCGCCCTACTACACCAATTCCAGCCAGCTCCCGGTGGGCTACACCGACGACCCCTTTGAGGCCCTGGAGATGCAGGACGCCCTGCAGACCCGCTATACCGGCGGTACGGTGCTGCACCTGTACATGAGCGAGCAGATATCGAGCGTCGAGGCCTGCAAGGCGCTGGTGCGGCGGTCACTGGAGCGCTTCCGATTGCCCTACATCACGGTGACGCCCACCTTCTCCATCTGCCCGACCCACGGTTACCTCTCCGGGGAACACGCGTTCTGCCCCCGATGCGACGCGGAGATCCTGGAACGCAAACGAGCCGAAAGCGCCGAGAGCGCACACCTCAACTGAAACAGGAGACGAGAACGATGCAGCAAGTGACCATGCAACACCCCGAACTGCGTGACGAGGAACGCCAGCGCTGCGAGGTCTGGACCCGCGTGATGGGCTATCACCGCCCGGTGGCCGAGTTCAACCCCGGCAAGAAGAGCGAGCACACCGAGCGCCGCCACTTCGAGGAACACCGCCCCGCATGAACGAATCGTCCGGAACGATTCGTTGTGGAAACGCGCGTCGGTGAGGCGCAGGGACGCGCCAGTCAACTCCGAAGACATGATGGACTCCGTACCCGGCGCAACACTGGAGGTGGGCGGTCTCACCCAGCTGACCACCCTGGACCTGCCCGGCCGCCTGTCGGCGGTGGTCTTCTGCCAAGGCTGTCCCTGGCAGTGCGGCTATTGCCACAACCCGCACCTGATCCCCCGCGGGCCCGGCGACCGCTCCTGGTCCGACGTACTCCGTTTCCTGGAACGCCGCCGCGGCCTGCTGGACGCGGTGGTCTTCAGCGGCGGCGAGCCCACGCTGCAGTCCGGCCTTGGGCAGGCCCTGCGGGAGACCCGCGAGATGGGCTTTCTCACCGGCCTGCACACCGGCGGGCCTTACCCTGAGCGCCTGGCCCGGGTGCTGCCCCTGGTGGATTGGGTGGGTTTCGACCTGAAGGCCCCGCTGGAGGAGTACGCGCGCATCACGGGCGTGCCCGGCAGCGGCGCGCGCGCGGCCGAGAGCGCCCACCTGCTGATGGCAAGCGGCGTGGATCACGAGTTTCGCACCACCGTGGACCCGTCGCTGCTCGATCACGCACAGCTCGAAAAGATGACCCGCTGGCTGGAGGAGCGGGGTGTGATGCGCCACGTCCTGCAAAGATGCCGACCGGCTCCAGCGGGCCTGTCGGACCCCCTGGACGACTCCGTACTGCTCGACCGGCTTCGGGCGCACGTTCCCGGGGTGGAAGTGAGATAAAGGCAGTGGCTAGTCTCAAGTCTCAAGTGGCAAGGAAACCACCCTCACCCCGGCCCTCTCCCTGAGAGAGAGGGTGTATAAGCCACCCTCCCCCGCAAGCAGGGGAGGGGGTGGATTTCCTTGCCACTTGAGACTTGAGACTAGCCACTGCCTTTATTCGGGCATACCAGGCA
>SKOF01000575.1 GCA_007120155.1 Thioalkalivibrio sp.
GAGACGCCGGAGAAGATCATCACCCTGCATGTGGACCCCGCCGCCGGTTTCATGCCCTACCAGGGCCGGCGTGTCGCCTTTGCCCTGGGTCTCGAGGGGGCGCAGGTTTCGGCACTGGTGAAGCTGCTGGCGCGGCTCTACGCCCTGTTCATTGACGCTGACGCCAGCCTGGTGGAGATCAACCCACTGGTGGTCACGGGTGACGGCGAGCTGGTGGCCCTGGACGGCAAGGTCAACCTGGACGACAACGCGCTGTATCGCCGCCCGAAGCTCGCGGAGATGCGCGACGCCACCCAGGAGGACGAGCGAGAGGCGCGGGCGCGGGAGCATGAGCTCAACTATGTGCGCCTCGACGGTAATATCGGCTGCATGGTCAACGGCGCGGGCCTGGCCATGGCCACCATGGATCTGATCAAGCTGCACGGGGGCGAGCCCGCCAACTTCCTGGACGTGGGCGGCGGCACGACGGCCGCCCGTGTGACCGAGGCCTTCAAGCTGATCCTCTCCGACGACTCGGTCAAGGCGATATTCGTGAACATCTTCGGCGGCATCGTGCGCTGCGACCTGATCGCCGAGGGCATCATCAACGCGGTCCGGGAAGTGCACGTGAATGTACCCGTGGTGGTCCGTCTGGAGGGCACCAACGTGGAGCAGGGGCGCAGCATGCTGGCGGACAGCGGCCTCGATATCACGCCGGCAGAGTCGCTTACTGACGGCGCCCGCAAGGCTGTGGCGGCGGCGAAATAGAATTCAAGATTCAAAATTCAAGATTCAAAGGGATGGTGCGGAGGGCATGGAATGTCCGGGACTCGATTCGAGGAACTTGAAGTGTGGAAGCGGGCAAGGGAACTGACGGCCCGGGTGTACGCGTTGAAGCGTGGTGGTGCCTTGGCCCGGGACGCTGCCCTGTGTGGTCAGATGTGCCGTTCCGCAGTGTCGGTGATGTCGAATATCGCCGAAGGTTACGAGAGAGGCGGGAATCGAGAACTGGTCAATTTTCTGTCCATAGCCAAGGGTTCGGCCGGGGAATTGCGTTCGCAAACCTACGTGGCGCAGGATGCAGGTCTATTGGACGCGCAGGAACTGGAACAACTTCGAGGGGATTGCCTGACCCTCAGTCGAATGCTCGCGGGTTTCATCAAATATCTGCAGCGGGGCGACTACAAGGGCCACAAGTTCCGATCCCACTCCAATGCCAGCCATACGACCCCCTTTGAATATTGAATCTTGAATCTTGAATCTTGAATCAGTATTGAACCCAAGCGAAGCGCCTCATGCCCATTCTCATCGACAGCGAAACGAAAGTAATCTGCCAGGGCTTCACCGGGAAGCAGGGCACCTTCCATTCCGAGCAGGCGATCGCCTACGGCACGCGCATGGTGGGGGGCGTCACCCCGGGCAAGGGCGGGCAGACCCACCTGGACCTGCCGGTGTTCGACACCGTGCATGACGCTGTCGCCGCCACCGGCGCCGATGCCACCATGATCTATGTGCCGGCTGCCTTCGCCGCCGACGCCATCCTCGAAGCGGCCGATGCGGGGATCCGCGTGATCGTATGCATCACGGAGGGCATCCCCGTGCTGGACATGCTCCGGGTCAAGGCGGCGCTCGCCGACAGCCCTGCGCGGCTCATCGGCCCCAACTGCCCCGGTGTCATCACCCCCGGCGGCTGCAAGATCGGCATCATGCCCGGCCACATCCACAAGCCCGGGCGTATCGGCATCGTGTCGCGCTCCGGTACGCTCACCTACGAGGCGGTCAAGCAGACCACCGACGCGGGCCTGGGCCAGAGCACCTGCGTGGGCATCGGTGGTGACCCCATACAGGGCATGAACTTCGTGGATTGCCTGGAACTGTTCCAGTCCGACGACCAGACCGAGGGCGTGATTCTCGTGGGCGAGATCGGCGGCACGGCGGAGGAGGAGGCCGCAGCCTTCATCCAGGCGCATGTGAGCAAGCCGGTGGTCGCCTATATCGCCGGCGTCACCGCGCCGCCGGGCAGGCGCATGGGACACGCCGGCGCCATCATCTCCGGCGGCCAGGGTACGGCGGAACAGAAGTTCGCCGCGCTGGAGGCCGCTGGCGTCTCCGTGGTGCGTTCGCCGGCCGACATGGGCGAGCGCATGCGAACGCTGCTTTGAGCAGCGAATTCAAGATTCAACATTCAAGATTCAACATTCAAGATTCAAAGGGGGGAGTAAGGCAATTCAAGATTCAAGATTCAAGATTCAAAGGGAGGGTGATCCCGGTGCTGGCTGCCACGGTCGATGTCACCCGCGCGCTCCTTTGAATCTTGAATGTTGAATCTTGAATCATCTTTCTCCCATGAACATTACCCTCAAGATCGCCCTGGCCCAGGTGGACACCCTGGTGGGAGACGTGGAGGGCAACGCGGAGCGTATCCGGGACTGGGCGCTGAAGGCACGTGACGAACTCGGCGCCGATCTGGTGCTGTTCCCCGAGCTGGCCATCACCGGTTATCCGCCGGAGGATCTGCTGCTGCGCGCCAGTCTGCACGCGCGCACTCAACGTGCGCTGCACGCACTGGCTCCGCAAGTCAGGGGGATCGATGTGATCCTCGGTGCGCCCATGGGCGACGAGCGTGGCCTGCACAACAGTGCCGTGCTCCTGCGCGACGGGCGGGTGGCCGCGCGCTACGACAAGCAGGTGCTGCCCAACTACAGCGTATTCGATGAAAGGCGCTACTTCGTTCCGGGACGCGATGCGTGCGTGATCCGCGTGCGCGGCATGCCTGTGGGCCTCACCGTGTGTGAGGACATCTGGCAGCCCGAGCCCGTCGCCCGGGCCCGCGACGCGGGTGCTTCGCTCATCCTCAACATCAACGCCTCGCCCTATCATCGGGGCAAGCACGACGAGCGTCTGCAGGCCCTGCAGGCCCGGGTCCGGGAGTGCGGGCTGGCTGTGGTGTATCTCAATACGGTCGGCAGCCAGGACGAACTGGTCTTCGACGGGCAGTCCCTGGTGGTGGGGCGCGACGGACAGATCTGTCAGCGCCTGCCCGCGTGGCGGGAGTCCCTCTCCCTTGCGCGGGTGGTCATGTCCGGGCAGGACGCGCCTCTGGAACCGTTGCCGGGCGACGTGGTGCCGGAGCACGGGGAGGCGGAGGAACTCTACGAGGCACTGGTCATGGGGGTGCGCGACTACGTGCGCAAGAACGGCTTCCACGGGGTGGTCCTGGGGCTTTCCGGCGGCATCGATTCTGCGCTGACCCTGTGCATCGCCGTGGACGCCCTGGGTGCGGACCAGGTGGAGGCGGTGATGATGCCCTACCGCTATACCGGGTCCATCAGTGTGGAGGACGCGCGCGCCCAGGCCGGCACCCTCGGGGTGCGTTACCGGGAGATTCCCATCGGCCCCATGGTGGAGTCCTTCCTGTCGTCGCTCGCCGGCGAGTTCGAGGGTCTGCCGGCCGATACCACCGAGGAGAACATCCAGGCGCGATGCCGGGGCATTATCCTCATGGCCATCTCCAACAAGACCGGCCGCATGCTGCTCACGACCGGCAACAAGAGCGAGATGGCGGTGGGCTACAGCACGCTCTACGGGGACATGGCCGGCGGCTTCGCGCCGCTCAAGGACGTTGCGAAGCTCTGGGTCTACCGGCTGGCGCAATACCGCAACGGCATCGCCCCGGTCATCCCC
>SKOF01000247.1 GCA_007120155.1 Thioalkalivibrio sp.
AGGGTCCAGGTGCTCCATGCCGCGGCCGACGCGCCGGACGTGGATGTTTACGTGGTGGAACCCGGCACCGGCGATCCGCTCGGACTGGCGCCGCTCGGCGGTTTTGCCGCGGGAGAGACCCTCGGTCCGGTCAGTGTTCCGGCCGGGGATTACCGCATTCTGGTGACGCCGGCAGGCAGTGCGGCTCCCGTGGTCTTCGACTCGGGGCCGATCAGTCTGGCGGACGGCGCGGACCTGCTGCTCGCGGCCGTATCCAATACCGGGCCGGGTGCCGCCCCGATCAGCCTGGTCGGACTGGATGGTACCGGGTCGTTCGAGATCCTCGACACCGGCACCCCTGCCAGCCTGCGCGTGGTGCATGCCTCGCCGGATGCACCCGCGGTGGATGTGGTGGTCAACAACCAGTTCGCCAGTCCGTTGGTTGCCGGTCTCGCTTTCCCCGGTGCCACCGGTTATCTCGATCCGGCGCCGGGCGACTACAACGTGAAAGTGGGTCCTACCGGCCAGGTCGCCGCTGTCACCGTGATCGACGCCGATCTGTCACTGGCCGCCGGACAGAGCTATACCGTGATTGCCGCCGGTCCGCTCGCTGCCATTGAACCGCTGGTGCTCATCGATGACCGCCGCGCCATTGCCACGGAAGCCCGTGTCCGCCTGGTGCACGGCTCGCCCTCGGCCGGCCCCGTCGACATCTACGTCACCGCCCCGGGGACCGATCTGGCCGACGCTGATCCCGCCTTCGCGGATGTGCCGTTCAAGGCCGAGACCGGCTACGTGGCGTTGACCGCGGGCGATTACGAAATCTCGGTCACGCCGGCAGGCGACAAGACCGTCGCGATCGGCCCGGTCGCGGTATCGCTTGAGGCCGGACACATCTACGGTGCGATCGCCCGTGACGCCGCCGGTGGCGGGGGGCCGCTGGGCCTGATCCTGCTCGACGGTTTCGCGCCGTAACCCCCCCCGGTCATGTTCGCGGCGGTGTGCCGCCCACCGATTCTGTCGAGCCCGGCCTTGTGTCGGGCTCGCCGGTTAGGCCAACGCGCCACATGCATTATCTGCAACAGCAATCGGGGGCAGGTCACCAGAGTGCGCACCAACGTTGGAGTAGCACGATGATCGAGATTTTCCCATGGACACAGTATCTCGAGACGGGCATCAGAAAAATCGACGAGCAGCACCGGAAACTGGTGGATCTCCTCAACGAGCTTGCTCGGCAGTACGTGGAGGGGACCAACCATGATGCGGTTCTGCGCGTTCTCGGTGAATTGGCAGACTATGCCGATTACCACTTCACAACCGAGGAGGCGATCTGGCATGCGTCCCTGTCGATGGCGCAGGTGGCTAACCACGAGGAGAGTCACCGGAGGTTTCTTAGCAAGATACATGTTCTTCAGGCAGGTGATTCCAATCTCCATGCGATGCATGAAGAGCTGTTTGCTTTTCTCACCGAGTGGCTTGCCTTCCACATTCTCGATAGCGATCGCAGACTCGCCTGGGTGGTGCTGGGCATGGAGCAGGGGCTGAGCGAAGCCGAAGCCGTTGAATGCGCGGAAGTGAAGAAAAGGGGAGCCGAAGGAAGCCTGTCCCAGGCTATCATGAGTCTGTACAGGCGCATGATTGCCGAAACCCTCAATTTGATGCGGGAACGACATGCCCGGCTGCGTGCCGAGCGAAGTCTGCACCGGCAGCAGGTCAATACGATACAGCAGACTTCGTCGGAGCGGCTGCGTAACTTTATGGATCAGTTGCCCGTCGGGGTACTGGTTGCCGACCTTGCCAGTGGGTGTTTTCTGACCGCAAATCCGTTGTTTGAATCCATGCTCGGCTACAACACTGACGAGTTGAGGAATCTCAGCCGTCGTGATATCCATCCTGTCGAGGATCACGCGCGCGTGGAGCACGAGTTTGCACGAATGGCACGTGGCGAGGTCCGCAGCGTCTCAAATATGCCCGTGCTGCGCAAAGATGGGAGCCGGTTCATGGCCGACATCCACGGCATCCGACTGGATATAGATGGCCGGTCGACCCTCCTCAGTCTGTATTCTGACGTGACCGAAAAGCTCTGGCTCAGGGACGACTTGCTGCGGGCCCAGGCGGTGGCGCGCATCGGCAGTTGGAAACTGGATCTGAAGACGCAGAAATTGGATTGGTCTCCGGAAACCTACCGTCTGTTTGGTATCCCGGAGGGTACACCCCTGATGTTGAAGGACTTCCTGGAGAGTGTGCATCCCGCAGACAGAGCCCGGGTGGAAGCCGCGTGGAGGGCGGCACTGCAGGGAGCGCCCTATGACATCGAACACCGTACGGCCCGCGGCGACCCTGTCGTCTGGGTCCGGGGACGGGCCGAATTCGGCGGCTGGATAGACGGGCAAGCCACCCTGGCCTTCGGCACGGTTCAGGAGGTCACCGAACAGAAGCAACAGGAAGAGAGACTGGAGTACATCGCGTATCGCGATGTGCTCACGGGCATGCTCAACCGGTTCTCATTCGTCAAGACGCTACAGGAGGCCATGTCGCGGGCCGATACAGAATCTGAGCGATTCATCTTGTGCTACATCGATATCGATGATCTGGGCCGGATCAACGACAGCATGGGTGAGGCGGCCGGAGACCTGACCCTGATCACTGTGAGTCGGCGCCTGATTGACGTCTTGTCCGATCAACCGCCGATCGCCCGTATAGGTGGCGACCAGTTCGCCGTGATCCTGCGGGATGTCAAGGGAGATGACAGCTGCCTGGCGCAGGTCAATGCGATGCTGAGGGTCATTGCCACGCCCATTGAGATCGGGAGTGATCGCGTGGGAGTCACCGCCAGCATCGGCATCACGCGTTATCCACAAAACGACAAACTGCAGGACGAACAACTCATGCGGCAAGCTTACCAAGCGATGTATCACGCCAAGGTGCAAGGAAAGAATCGCTACCGGATGTTCGATAAGCAGGCATACGAGTCCGACCGTTCCCGCCACGCGCTCATAGATGAATTGCGCGCGGCACTGCATGGTGATGAGTTCCGTCTCTATTACCAGCCCAAGGTCAACTTGATCACCGGAGAGATCGTCGGATTCGAGGCGCTGATTCGCTGGCAGCATCCTGTGCGCGGATTGATATCACCGGATCAGTTCATTCACGTTCTTGAACAGCATCCCTTGGTCGTTCCTGTGGGCCACTGGATTCTTGACACTGCGCTCGACCAGCTCGTTGCCTGGAACAAATCGGGCCTGACGACGCGTGTCAGCGTCAACGTTGCCAGCCTGCAGTTGGAGGATCCGGAGTTCGTCGCGAAGCTGGCAAGACAGGTCTCCGCCAAACCCGACATCGACCCGGACCGGCTCGAGATCGAAATACTGGAAACCGGTTTGCTGAATGACCTTGACAGGGTCGCAGCGGTCATTTCGAACCTGACTGAACTCGGCATAAGTTGTGCGCTGGACGATTTTGGTACCGGCTATGCGTCGCTGATGTTTCTGAAGCGATTGAAGACCCGGACCATCAAGATTGATCAGGGATTCGTGCGCGGCATGCTGAATGACGAGGAACACCTGGCGATCGTCCGCGCAACCCTGGAACTGGGTCGAACCTTCAATCGGCAAGTGCTTGCGGAAGGTGTCGAAACCGACACGCACGCGCGACGCCTGATCAAACTCGGATGCGAACTGGCCCAGGGCTATGCCATCGCGCGTCCCATGCCCGCGGAGGACATAATGCCATGGGTGGGGAACTGGCAGCGGCCGGATTCATGGGGGCAGGCTGTCAGCACCGGGAGAGAGGTGAGTCCCTGACCGTGTTGGATGTCGGCCGTGCTGATTCCGAGGATGCCGGTGAGGGCAGTGTGTGGGAACCGGAGGTGCGGTGATCG
The DNA here is from genome assembly GCA_007120155.1 of Thioalkalivibrio sp. Taxonomy (GTDB): domain Bacteria; phylum Pseudomonadota; class Gammaproteobacteria; order Ectothiorhodospirales; family Ectothiorhodospiraceae; genus Thioalkalivibrio_A. Next base: position 3,860 of record SKOF01000247.1, read on the forward strand.
GGCGGAAGGCGGCCCCCGGCAGGGCGCGGACAGCCGCGAATTCACTGACGGGTAAGTCGAGCTTCGGCGTGGGCCTCAAGGTCCGGGAACAGCAAAGCGGGAGATCCATGATCCGGTCGACACCCGAGAGATTGAGTCAGTGGCGCCGCCATCTCAGGTAAGAAGGCTAGACTGAGTATGATCGTTCGGTACGACGAACCGGTTGTTGCCGGAAGGACGTTGGGTGCCTTTAGAAATGCCAGGATCCTGAACCGGTCCAGACGATTCGTGGCGGTGTGTCGACTCTGATCCGGATATCCCTTGCGTTAGGCGCCGGGTGACCATGCAGATTCCGTTCACCATCGATGAGTTCTACGGGATATTCCGCGACTACAACGATGCGGTTTGGCCTGCCCAGTGGTTGCTGTTGGGTCTGGCGTTGGTCGCCATTTTTCTGGTGTTCAGACCGCGTCCGTGGAGCGGTGTCGTCATCTCGGGGATACTTGCGCTCCTCTGGACCTGGCTGGCGGTCGTCTATCATCTCGTCTTCTTCTCGGCGATCAACCCGTTGGCATATTTGTTCTCGGGGATCTCCCTGGCCGGCGCGATCGTATTCATGTGGCAGGGGGTCGTTCACCGCAAGTTGCAGTTTGCGTGGCCTGGAGGATTCCGGGGCTGGCTCGGCGCGTTACTCATCGCTTTTGCGCTTATCGCTTATCCTGCGTGGTCATGGGCGGCCGGCCATGGCTATCCCGATATGCCGACATTCGGGCTGCCCTGTCCTACGACGCTGTACACGATCGGGCTGCTGGCATTCCTCGTGGTGCCGTATCCCCGCGGTCCGTACGTGGTGCCGATAATCTGGAGTTTCATCGGTGCCCAGGCCGCGTTCTTCCTGGGGATACCACAAGACCTGTCACTTCTTGTGGCGGGAGTGGCAGGGATGATTCTGCTGGTCAGGGCGAGAGCAGGGATGACGAGAGATTGAAGCGCAGAGGACAGGGGCGGTTCAACGTCTCCGCTCCTCCGGTTCATCCTCATCTACGTATGTCGACCATTTCGTTCAGCGACATCAGGTGGCCATCCGGACCTGGACGAAACCGCGTTTGGGCAGGCGCACGCACACGGCCGCGGCGACGATCAGAATGACGCCGGACGAACCGAAGGCGACCCAGTGGGTGCCAAAGGTTTCGTAGCCCCAACCCCCCAGCCAGGAACTGATCATGGCGCCGATCTGGTGCCCCAGGAATGTCCAGCCGTAGAGCAGGCCGACAATGCGGACCCCGTACACGTCGGCCAGGATGGCCGAGGACAGCGCGATGCTGCCCGCCCAGACGATGCCGCCGATGGCCGCCACCAGGTATAACTCCCACACCGCCGCCACCAGCAGCAGGGCAAAGAAGCCCAGGCCGCGGATCAGATAGATCATGGCGAGCAGGTCCTTGCGCTGCAGGATATCCGAGAGGCGGCCCAGCACCAGGGTGCTCGGGATGGCCACCAGTCCGATCAGGCCGATGCCGTAGGCGGCGGTCATCGGATCGAAGCCATGGTCCACCAGCATGGGCACACCGTGGGCGCCGAGCAGGTTCATGCTGTAACCGCAGGCGAACAGGCCAACGGCCACCTGCCAGAAGGGCCGCGTGCGAACGGCCTCACGCCAGGTGAGGTCGTAGACTTCGATCGGGGGCGGGACGGGTCTGGCAGGTCCTCTGTCTCCGTCCGCCTGTGCCGGTAACAGGTCGGTATGCTCGGGGGCCTGATCACGGATGATCAGAAAGGTGATGGGCACGACCAGTATCACGAACAGCATGGAGAAACCGAGCAGGGTGTTCTGCCAGCCCACACGCTGGATGAACCATGTGAGCGCCGGGGTGAGGATGGCGATGCCGACCATGGAACCGGTGGACAGGAAGAAAAGCGCCATGCCACGTCTTCGTGTAAACCACCGGCTGATGATCGGCGTCAGCGCAACCGGACTGGTGAAGGAGAAACCGAGTGACATCAGCACGCCATAGGCCAGGAAGAAGGTGAAGGGATGCCGGGCGGTGACAGTCCAGATAATGGACACCACCACGATCACCGTGCCCAGCATCAGCACGAACCGGGTGCCACGGGTACCCGCCAGATGACCCGCAATGGGCATGCCGAGCCCATAGCAGAGCATGCCGATGGCCACGATCCCGGCCAGCATGCTGCGGCTCATCTCCAGATCCTCGGCCATGGGGATGAAGAACGGGCCGATGCCCATGCGCATCCCCACGGTCAGCAGGGTGATGAGGGTGGCGGCTGCAACGATGTTCCAGCCGAAATACCAGTTCCCGGGGGTGGTTCCTTGCATGTCCTGGCTCTCGGTCAACAAACAGCGGGATCGGGTCCCGCGCCTGAGCCCCGGGTTTCCGGAGGAACAACAGAACGCAGGACCCGATCCCGGGCTTCGCGGGGGATTATGCCAAGTTCGCGGGGAAAAAAGGACCGTCTGCCGGAGCGAAACGAGGTTTTGGCGTCAGATCCCGTTGGAAGCCCGTTCCGACGAGGACGCGCCGTCGGCGTGCGCGAAATGAAGCGACGCAGGGGAGGGGATTCTCCGGCACGACGCCTGTTGTGTCCGGATCCTGTCCAGCGGATCTTCCCTGTTCATTGCAGATAATGCTGAATGACCGCATCCACCGTTCCGTCGTCCAGCAGCGCGTCCAGCGCGTCCTGCAGCCGGGCAATCAGACCGGGATCCGTGTCCTTGTGGCAGGCATAGCCCATGTGTCCTTCCCGCAGGGTGAGCACGGGCTCGTAGAGGCTGGCGTCGATGTCTTCCTGCGCCATGGCCCAGCGGGCGGTGACGTAGTTGTAGGAGATGGCGTCGAAGCGCGCCCCCTGGAGCATGCGCATGAGAATGCGGGCCGAATCGGTGCGCACCACGGTCCCCTCGAACCCCTTCTCCACCAGGGACTGGTCGCCGATGTCGTCCCGCACGACGCCGATCCGGTAGGGGGCGAGTCCCTCCATGCTCTCCGCATTCAGGCCCCGGTCCTTCGCCGCGATTATGCTCACGTTCGAGTCAATCAGCGGTTCGACAAACACGAACAGATCCCGGCGCGCGTCGGTTACAGTGGCAGCGAACAGGCAGGTCCCGGGCTGTTCCTGGGCAATGCGATAACCCCGCGCCCAGGGCAGAATCTGGATGTCGGCGGGTGTACGGGCGACGTCAAGTCGTTCCCAGACCTTCACCAGGACGTCCACGGCGATGCCGGTGGCGACGCCATCCTCGGAGTAGTTGTAGGGCGCGAATTCCTCGGTGATCCAGTGCAGCCCGTCAAGGGCCTGGGCCTGCCCCGCGGCAAATCCGGTTGCCATCAGCACGAGACCCGCCAGCCAGCGGTTGATCAGACGCGGCGCGGCGCGGTGGGCTGTGTACATGATAGTTCCCCCCGGGGGAATGGTGAACGGATTTCTGATCCGCCATGCCAAGGCCATGCGTATGTCATTGTCTCTTTCGGGAAGATTATGCCAAGGAGACGCGGACAAGGGGACTGTTTTCAGGGAGATGGTCATATGCAGGCCATCGACATCGAAGCCACACGGGCCCGGGAGAACAGCCCGGCAGTTGCGTTCCCGATTCCTGCCTGTCCTTGTCTGTCCCGATCACTGCAGATAGCCCTGGATAATGGCATCCACCGTGCCGTCCTCGATCAACGAGTCCAGCGCTTCCTGGAGTTGCGCAATCAATGCCGGATCGATGTCCCTGTGGCAGGCGTAGCCCATATGGCCTTCCTGCAGGGTGAGTACAGGCTCGTAGAGTTCCGGATCAATGCCCTCCTGAAGCATCGTCCAGTCCGCCACCCGGATGTTGTACGCGGCACCGTCAAAGCGCTGACCGTGGAGCATTCGCATGAGGATACGGGCCGAATCCGTGCGCACGTAAATGCCGGAGAACCCGTCTTCCTGAAGCAACTGGTCGCCGATATCTTCACGCACCACACCGATGCTATGGGGTTCGAGATCCCGCACGCTGCCTGCCTTGAGGTTGCGTGAGCGGGCGGCGATCACACTGACGTTGGCGTCGAGGATCGGCTCGATGAACTGAAACTGCTCCCGGCGGGTGTCGGTGACGGTGGTGGAGAAGAGGCAGGTGTCCGGCTGGTCCAGCGCCATCCGGTAGCCCCGCGCCCAAGGCAGGCTCTGTATGTCCGCCGCGGTCTTGTCCACGCCCAGACGTTCCCACATCCTGACCAGGATATCCACGGCGAGCCCCGTGACGACACCATCCTGCGTGAAGTTGTAGGGAGCGTATTCTTCCGTGACCCAGCGCAGCTCGTTGAGGTCCCGGGGCGAAGACTGGGCCTGGGCGTGCGTGGTCACAACGCCAACGGCGAGCAGCACAAGGCCCGCCATGCATCGGTTGAACAGGTACTTGCGGGCACTTCCTGCGGGCATGGTCGTTCTCTCCCGGGGTCTCAACGGTCAAAACTCATCTCTGCTTGAGAATGACCAGTGTCAGGTCGTCGTACAGGGTTTGCGTGCCGATATGGCGTTTCACATCGTTGATGATGGCATCCTTGATGGCCTCGGCCGATTCATCGCGATGGGTCGCGATGATTTCCCTGAAGCGTTCGTCGCCGTAGAGACGGTGGTGTTCGTCCGCGGCCTCGGTGATGCCGTCGGTGTACAGCACCACCACATCGCCCGGATGCAGGTCCACGTCGATCTGCGCAACGAAATGCGCCATTTCCTCCACCAGGCCGATGGGGAAACCGAGGTCGTCGGTGTCTACCACCTCCATGCGTCCATCCCGGCGCGCGATGATCACAGATTCGTGCTGGCCGCTGATGCGCAGGTGGCCCGACACGCCGGGCTGGTCCGGATCACTCACATGCCGGTAATCCAGCAGGGCGAGGGTCAGGTTCTTGCCGCAGCCCATGCGCTGCACGTTGTTGTAGATGGTGGTATTGAGCACGTCCATGACCCGCACCATGTCCTGCTCGCGGCTGGTGAGCAGGGTGCGCACCGCGCTCTGGGTCATGAGCATGACCACGCCGCTCTCCAGGCCGTGACCGGTGACATCGCCGATGCCGATGCGCACGCCTCCGTCATGACTCAGGATGTCGTAGTAATCCCCACCCACCTCGTGGGCGGCCTCCATGTGCGTGGCGATATCCAGGCTCTCGATGGCGTCCAGTTCGGCGCGAGAAGGAAGCAGGATCTGCTGGATGCGTCGGGAGACATCCAGTTCCGCGCCCAGGCGGGTGTTTTCGTCGCGGGCGCGGTCGCGCTGTTCCAGTCCCTGCTGGAAGGCCCGCATGAGATTGTCGAGGCTCTGCACGATCTGGCCCAGTTCATCGCGCTCATGGCGCGGGAGACGGGGCCTCGGCCAATCCCCGGGCCGGGCCGGATCGATGCGGGTGATGGCGGTGTGAAGTCCAAGCAGGGGCCGAGTGATCATGAAGTAGAAGATCAGTACCACCAGCGCCGAGATCACCAGCGCCTTGACCAGTCCCACCGAAAATATCACCAGCCCGCGTTCAGTGAAGCGCGCCGCGATCTCGCCGGCAGCCAGCCGAACCTCCAGCGACCCCACGTGCTGGGCCGCTGCCTCCACCGGACCATGGTGCAATTCGGTGGTGTATTCGGTGATGTCTCCGAACAGCGTCCCGACCATGGCGCTGGCGGGCGCGACGTCCCCCCGGTCCCGGCGCACGATGGTCCCGCCGAAGTTGTCGCGGATCACCACCGACTCCATCTCCCGGTGGGCGAACAGGCCGTCGACAACCTGTGTCGCGAGATCATCATTGAACTGGAACGCGGCCTCGGCGGCGGAGCCACGCACCAGTTCCAGGCTCCGCCAGGTATGCTCCTGGATCTCCGCGCGCATGGAACGCCAGTCGGCGCCGAGCTCCACGGCACCGCCCAGCAGCCCGAGGAACGCAACAATGAGCAAAGTGACGGCCGCCTGACGGAAGGTCAGGCTGGCTGTGAACGGAATGGATCTGTCGCCCTTTTCGGTGCCCGTCCGCGGTTGAGTCACAAGGAATCCTTGATCGCTGTCACTCGAAAGTCAGTTCAAGCGCCGGCATGAGCCGTTTCAGGTTCTTGAGAGACTTGCCCTGCCATGCGATGGCCTCGGAACCCCGAATGGCCAGCGCGCAATGGTGGCGATTGCGGGCGCTGATCACGAACTTGGACAGGGTCGCGATACCGGAACTGTTGAGGAATTCCAGTTCGGTAAGGTCGATGGTCAGTTTCGTACGGTCATCCAGTGCGTTTTCCAGCAGCTGGGAGAGCGGGGCGTACTCGGCCAGTCCTCCCAGGCGCAAGGCACCGATCAACCGAATACTGTCGGTCTCGGCATCCAGTTCGACTTTGTAACCCTCTCCGGAAAGAGACTGCATCAGATCGTGCTCCGTCAAATTTCCAGGATCACCTGGGTGGTGACCCGAAAGCCGTTATCGGCGATAGGCTCGAAGCGCCAGGCCAGCTCCGCCCCGTAATCATTGATCATGGTCAGATACCCCAGCCCCGCGCTGCCTTCGGAGGCCGCACCCTGCTCAAGCTGCTGCACAAACAACTCGCCCGGGTCCGAGGAGCCGAGCCGCTCGACGAACGCGCGAAATGCCTCCGTGGCGTCACGCCCGGCGCAATTGACCTGCTGGAATATGATCTCCTTCTGTTGGAGACACAGCCGCATGGTGATCGGCTCGGGCAGGGAATCGTCGTGAAACTTCATCGCGTTCTCCAGGAGTTCGTTGGCGATAAAGCTCACGGCGCCCCGGATCTCGCTCTGACGCTTTCGGGTAGCGGGGTCATTCTCGTCCAGAGGGAAAAAAGTGGTGACGTAGTCACCCAGAAAGTCGGCGGAAAGTCCGTTGTTGCGCCACCGCTGCTTGAGCGGCACCGATCCGGGCCAGAATGACAGGTCAAGTGACTCGGTGTTCCGATCGAACCGGATCTCCCTGATCTCCCCCTGATTCCCGTTCATGAAGATTCTCCGACTCTGGATGATGTGTGCTGCTGACGATGCAATTTCGACCCTGCTGCTTGGCCAGATACAGGCGTCGGTCCACCTCGGCGAACAGCGTGCCCTCGTCGTCATTCTCCGGGATCGTGGCCGCCACCCCCATACTGAGAGAAATCCGGCCCAGGGGTGAATCCTCATGCCGAAGATCCAGCTCGGCGAGCGTCTTCTGAATACTGAATGCCACCTGCAGGGCACCGCCTTCGTCAGTGTTGGGCAGCAGCAGGACAAACTCCTCTCCGCCGTAGCGGGCCACCAGATCGCCTTCGCGATGCAGCATCCCCTGGAGCACCTCCGATAACCGTTTCAGGCATTCATCGCCCGCCTGGTGGCCATAGCGGTCATTGTAGGGTTTGAAGTTGTCCACGTCGCACAGCAGCATCGCGAGCCACTGATTCTGGCGCCGGGCCCGCGCCCATTCACGTTCCATCGCCTCGTCCAGCATGCGCCGATTGGCCAGCCCGGTCAGCGGGTCATGCCTGGCGGCGCTCTCCGATTCGATATAGCGCTGCAACCAGTGCAGGTCGATCTGGTCCGCGTGTTCGGTGATGGTCTGCAGAACCAGTTCCAGATCACGGCTCTTCTGGGTGATGGTGGTCACCAGATCGCGCAGTTGTTTCTCAATCAGCCGCCGCTCCCGCACTTCCCCCTGGAGCTGCCGGTTGGCCATTTCGAGCTGGGATTCAATGGCATCGCCATGTTCAACGGCGGTGGTCAGCGCAATCTCCAGGTCGTCCCGTTCCTGGCGCAAACGGCCCACCGTCTCGCTCAGATCGGCCAACGTCTGCTCGATATCAAGCACCTGGATGTAGGGCGTATTGCCTGGCATGAGTTCGCCGATGCTCCGTCAACCACCGCCCGCAGCGGTAAACCATTGAATCCAAGAGGTCATTGGTCCCACCCCGTCCGGAGAGGGTATCCCCGGTACGCTTGGATTGTCCACAAGAGGTCATTGCCACGCAAGCCGGATCCGGACAAACGGTGGTGATCCAGGTTATGGGGCCCGTGGCAACTGTGAGGCACCGACGCCAACGGCCGCATAGCGGCTGGGCCGTACGGGATCATGGCGAGACAGGCAGTACCAGCTTGGTACGTGCCACCGCGAGCATGTAGACGAATACACCGATGGCGGCGACCCAGACGACGGCCCTGGCCCCCGGGGACCGGGCAAATCGGAACGCTACCATGCCGAGCAGAATGTAACAGACCAGCGCGATGAGCTTGGCCACGAGCCAGGGCTGCAGGGTTTCATGCACGCGCCAGAACCAGGCAAGCCAAAGTCCCGTCAACAGCAGCACAGTGTCCACCACATGCGGAGCAATTCGGACGAACGGTCGCCTCACCAGCGGAGAATGACGCAGATGCAAGAGGCCCCGCAGCACGAAGCCGGCCAGGGACAGAAACGCCAGCGACATGTGAAGATGCTTGACGGTCAGGTACATGAGCGGTCGCGCCCCGTCTCGATGCCGCGGCGGGCGAACGGTACCCGGAGTCCCGCGTCGGGGGAGGCGAGGCCCGTGGAACTTCGCCTCAAACCGAATCCCTCCACAACAGCCGTCCCACGGCACTTTCAACCGCAAGGGTGATGCGCCGGCTCAGCGGCTGACGCTTGCGGTAGCGGATCTCGTACAGGTCAGACTCGCGGGAAAGGTCCATCAGCAGGTCGTCGCTGGTGCGAAGTTCGTCCACCAGACCCAGTGGCAGCGCCTGCTCGCCGTACCAGTGCTCCCCGGTGGCCAGCCTGTCCAGATCCAGGGCCGGCCGGTAGCGCTTCAGGTACACCTTGAACAACTGGTGGGTCTCTTCCAGCTCCTGGCGGAACTTCTCCCGCCCCTCGGGGGTGTTTTCGCCCAGGACGGTCAGGGTGCGCTTGTACTCTCCCGCCGTGTGCAGTTCGATGTCCACGTCGTGCCGCTTGAGCATGCGGTTGATATTGGGGATCTGGGCCACGACGCCGATGGAGCCGACCACGGCAAAAGGGGCCGCCACGATCCGGTTGGCGACCGCGGCCATCAGATAACCGCCGCTGGCCGCGATCCGGTCCACGGCGATCGTCAGGTACACGCCCTTGTCCCGCAGGCGCGCCAGCTGCGCGGCCGCGAGGCCATAGGAAGCCACCAGGCCGCCGCCGCTGTCCAGGCACACCACGGCCCGGTCCGTTTCCGGACGCACCTGGGTCAGGATGGCGGTGA
>SKOF01000504.1 GCA_007120155.1 Thioalkalivibrio sp.
GGACGCGGATCAATCTGGATCCCCAGATCACCGCCGAGCTTCAGACCTTACGCGCCGTCAATCTGCAAAACATCGATTTACTGGCTGAGAAAGATCGCGTCATTGCGAACAGGGACCAAGAGCTGCGTTTGAAGACCAACGAACTGGAGCGCGTCGTGGCCGAGAAGGAACGCGTGATCACAAGCAGGGACCTTGAATTGAATCAAAAGACCATCGAGCTGGACCGGGTGCTGGCCGAACGGGAAAGAATGATCACGAACAAGGACCGTGAACTGCGTCTGAGTCAGGATCAATTGCAGGCAGCCTTGGACCGCGCTGCCGAGGCCGAAAGCCGGGCGGCCGCGGCCGGCACCGTTTCGCTGGGCCGACAGGCCGAAATCAATAGCGTTTTCACCAACATTGGCAGCCAGCTCAGCCTGGCCAATACGACGTTGATCGGCAGCAGTAATCCATTCCGCATCGGCAATGTTCGAGTCGATCTGAAAGGGGCGTTGTCCGACGACGGCACGATTCGACTTGGTGGCGATGGCAACGATGGCTCCGGCGTTTCGGTCGAGATGAGTCCGGGAACCGAACAGACGAAGGACAATGAGGCTCGGGTGCCGGACGTAACTGGATTGACTCAATCGGCCGCTCATCGGGTGCTGCGCTCGGTCGGCCTGCGGCTGAAAGTGGCGACACAGTCAGCAAAGCGCGGCAGTGCGATTCACGGCCAGTCCACCCGTCAAATGCCGGTCGCCGGTAAGGCGGTGCCCCACGGTAGTGAAGTTCTCGTTGTATTCGCAAACGTCGATGACGCCTAGGAGGCCCTCATGAGCAAGCTGAAAAACCTGATTGGCGATGTGGTGGCCTCCCCATTGGGGCAAGTCATCGCCCAGGTCGGACAAGGGGTCGCCGATGCACAGATGGCGCTGGACGAAGGCTCTTTGGCCAAGGTGCTGGACATTTATTCCGAAGGCGACGACGAAAAGCTCGCCCTGCTGCGCGAAATTGGCTATCGGCCGACTTTCTACACGCTGCCGGAGACCACGGGCGAGGTACGCGTCGCGCTACGGCTTGGCAATCCAGCTATGGGCTCGCTACCCGTGCCGCCGTCTTCGCCTGTCTTGCGCGCCGTACCCGCGCGGTTGGGGCTCACCGCCTTGCCCGCCAGGATGTATGCCGCGCCGGTGGATGCCTCATACGCCAATGCCTATGGATACCAGGCCGACATTGCCGCCAAGCTGACCTTCAAAATCGTCCCCGTGCCGCCGCCGCTGGGCGCCGATGACTTGCGCCAGGTGCCTGATCTCGTCGGTCGCCGCGCCGGCGCGGCGCGAGCCGCCCTGGAGGCGCTGGGACTGGCGGCCGATTTCGTCGATCAAGATGGCAATGTTGTTAATTTGCCCTCGGACGGGGATCGGGTTGAGGCTCAGACCCCGCCGGCGGCAGCAATCGTTCGAGCCGAGGACACGATTACGCTGACGCTTGCCCCCGGTTGATGCCTGGACACAGCCGCATACCACCAGCCTGAGGCCGGCTTCTGCCCAAGCCCCAAAGCTTCCCCTTTGCGTGCTTGCACCGCAAGGCTTTAAGCCCTATAGTGGGATCAGGGCCGGAGTGCGCCGGGGTACTGCTGCGCGCGGCATCTGGAATCTTTGACTGATATTCTCCGGCTGGGCGAGTCGGCCACGCGTATCAAGATCAGTCATGGCTGGAAGACAAGCAGGGATGCGATACGCCAAGCTGAAGACAAGTGCTGTGTTGTTGATCCTGGCCTGGCTGGTGGGCCCGGCTTATGCGGTCGATCCTGCCACTATCAGCGGTCAGATCACTGAAGCGGGCAGCGGCAGTCCCATTGCCGGCGCGACAGTGGTGGTTTCGGTCAATCAGACGCTCAACTGGGTTGGTCAGACCAACGCCGCGGGTGAGTTTGAGATCGAGGTGCCTTTCACCGCCGGCCAGCCCAGCCGGCAGGTGGTGATCGAGGCCGGTGGTCCTGATCATTTGCCGCAACGCCTCGACGGCGCGCCGGCGGTTCCGGGGTGCTTTTTCGGCTGCCCGGGCGACGGCGTGTTCACCGTGTCTTCGGGAGACGTACTCGACGGCAGGAATTTGGCGCTTGCCCCCGGCGGCGGGCGCTTCTCCGGCGCGGCCTTCTCCGCCAATTCCGGCCAACCGCTGACTGGGATCGAGGTCGTTCCTTACCGGGTCACCGAGGGCGGCGGCATTCTGTTTCTCAACGCGCCCTTTGCAGGAACGAGTGCCGCCGACGGCAGCTATACCATGCCGTTGGCGATGCCGCCGGGGCGCTATCACGCTTTGGCAAGGGTGCCGCAGGGAGCCCCTCAGAACCACGTCGCTACGGCCTTTGGCAACATCGCCTGCCAGTTCGGTCGCTGTGCAATCGCGGCCACCGAGCCGCTGGATTTGGATGACGGTGACCTGCTGCCATCGATCGATTTTTCCATGCGGCGGGCGGCGTTCGTCTCTGGCGAATTGTTGCCGGCGGACGCCACGCGACTGGTCTCGGTGTACGACGGAGCGGGTGTGGTGGTGACCACCATCCCGGTGCCGCCGGGCACCCCGGGCTGGACCGCCGGCGGCCTGGCCGGTGGCAGCTACTTCATTGAACTCAGATCGTTCGACGCCAATCTGCAGCGCCAATTGCACAATGGCGCACCTTGCCCGCTGTTTGGCTGCGAGCGCGCCACCGGCAGCCCGCTCGAGGTTCCGCTGGGCGGCAACGTCGGCGGCGTGAATGTGACGCTGCAACCGGCCGGCTCCCTGCGGGGCACCATCTTGGATGCAGCGACCGGGGAGCCGCCAATCGCCAGCGGCGAAGGCCTGGTCGGATGGTTCAACCTGATCAACGCCGAAGGCAGTATCGCCGGCGGTGGCAGTGTGCAGGCGCAGGCCGGAGAAGTGCGCTTCGCGACGGCCGGTGGCGTGGTTCCCGGCCAGTACTTTCTGCGCACCTACGATGCTTTTTCCGGTCGCGGGCTGGGTGACCCCACGGAGGTGAGCGGCGCGGCCGATTACTTGCCCGGCTACGCCGACGCGGCGTTCCCGGATGTGGCCTGCGCCGGCCTGCAGTGCGATCTCGGCCAGGCCCAGACAATCACTATCGTGGCCGGCCAGGAAACTGAGGTGACCGTGGCCTTGAGCGGCGGCAGCATGATCAGCGGATCGGTGCTGGACGATGCCGACGGGAGCGGGATCGGCCCTGCCGTCGTGGAACTGGTCGACGCGCAGAATCGCCGTCTGGCCACCGCGGTCACCGATTCCGACGGCGCGTTTTCATTCGGCGCCTTTCCGGCCGGCAGCTACTTTTTGCGCACCGCGATGTCTTCCCAGCGCGCTATCGCTTTCGGGCCGCTGCAGCATGAGTATTTTGACCGCGTCCTGGGCAAGGATGAGCTGTGCTCGGAACAGCTCTGCGATCCCAGCATCGGCACTGCCGTGGTTCTGGACGGGGTCAACAATGCTGGTCCCTTCGAGCTGCGCGTCGAATCGGGCCCGGTGATCAGCGGGCGCATCTTCGACCAAAGCAGCGGGCAGCTGATCACGCGCGGTCAAGTGGAAATTCGCACCTCAGACGATCGGCTGGTAGGTCTGTATGGGATCCGCTTCAGTGACGGACGGTTCCAAAGCACGGCACTGCCGCCC
>SKOF01000379.1 GCA_007120155.1 Thioalkalivibrio sp.
ACGCCCTGATCATCGACGCCGGTGCTCCGGTCGAGGCACTGGCGCACGACCTTGCGCGGGCGGCCTTCAGCTTTTCCGGCCAGCGCTGCACGGCGATCCGGCGATTCATCGCGATCCGCCCCGTGGCCGGTCGGCTGGAGGCGGCCCTTCGGTCCGCCGTCACCGCCCTGCCCCTGGGAGATCCCCTCGACCCGGCCACGGTGATCGGCCCGCTGGCCAGCGCGGCACGCCTGGAGGCCATCGAGGCATGCGTCGCGGATGCACTGGCCGAGGGTGCGCGCCGGGTATGCGGCGGGGAACGTCCGGCCGGTGAGGGGCCCGGTTTCTGGTATCGCCCCACCCTGCTGGCCGATGCCGCCCCCGATTCGGCCATCGTCCTGCAGGAGAGCTTCGGGCCGGTGGCGGTGATCCAGGTGGCGGAGGACCTGGAGCACGCAATCAACCTGTGCAACCGGGTGCCCCACGGCCTGCTTGCCGGCCTGGTGGGGGGTGATGACCACGCCCGGCGCCGCTTTGCCGAGGCTGCCGAGGCCGGTATCCTGCGCTTTGACAGCGGCCCGCTGCGGCTTCACCCGCAGGCACCCTTCGGCGGCTGGAAGGCATCGGGCATCGGGCCGCCGGAGCACGGCGTCTGGGACCGCGCGTTCTACACCCGGCCCCAGGCAATCTACGGCGCAGACGGATCATGACGACACCCCGGGAACAGGAGGCACTCACGCACGTCGGGGCAGGCACCCCCATGGGGGAATTGCTGCGACGCTACTGGTTTCCGCTGGCAGCGAGCGTGGAAGTGCCCCCGGGCAGGGCCCTGGGCAGGCGCCTGCTGGGCGAGGACCTGGTGGTGTTCCGCACCACCGGCGGGGAACTGGGCCTGATCGATGAACACTGCACCCACCGGGGCGCCTCCCTGCGCTGCGGGCACGTGGACGCACAGGGCATCGCCTGTCCCTATCACGGATGGAAGTACGACGCCGAAGGACGCTGCCTGGAGATGCCGGCCGAACCCCGACAGAAGGCGGCGCTTCTGAAGCGGGCCGCCACCCGGGCCTTCCCGGTGCAGGAACTGGGCGGCCTGATCTTCGCCTACCTGGGGCCGGCACCCGCGCCCCTGCTGCCCCGCTACGACCTGCTGGTGATGGAGGGCACCCTGCGCGACATCGGCGTGGCCGACCTGCCCTGCAACTGGCTGCAGATCATGGAGAACAGCGTCGACCCGGCACACGTGGAGTGGCTGCACGGCCACCACCTGGCCGGCGTGCGGGCGGACATGGGCAGGCCCGCGCCCACCCAGTACGTGAAGCGGCACGTGCGCATCGGCTTCGACGTCTTTCCCTACGGCATCATCAAGCGGCGCATCCTTGAGGGCGGCAGCGAGGACGACGAGGACTGGCGCGTCGGCCATCCGCTGATCTTTCCCTGCGCCCTGCGCGTGGGCACCGGCAATCAGCACCGCTTCCAGTTCCGCGTGCCCGTGGACGACACCCACACCCGCCATTACTGGTATGCCTGCTACCTTCCGCCGGAGGGCCGCAGCGCCCCGGCGCAGCCACAGATCCCGCTCTACCGGGTGCCCTGGCAGGACGAGAACGGCGAGTTCATCGTCGATTTCGTGGACGGCGGCGACATCATGGCCTGGGTCACCCAGGGCCCGATCGCCGATCGCACCCGGGAGTTGCTGGTGTCATCGGACAAGGGCATCGTGCTCTACCGCAGGCTGCTGCTGGAGCAGGCACGCCGGGTGTCCGAGGGCGCCGACCCCATGGGCGTGATACGCGACGAGGCGGACAATACCGTCATCCGTTTTGAACAGGAGCACAACAAGTTCAGGAATGGCAGGCAGCTGCTGCGCGAAGCGATCGAGATGAGCCACGTGCGCTACAGCCCCCTGAAGGAACAGATCATCAAACTGCTCGGACCCTGACGGGACGACCATGCGGAGCGGCCGATTGCGCATCCTGTTTCATGTCCAGCACCTCAGCGGCGTCGGCCATTTCATGCGCAGCCTGGCCATCGCCCGCCACCTGGCCGTACACCATGACGTGTGGTTGACGCAGGGGGGGATTCCGGTGCCAACCGCCCACGGGGGCCGGGTCCGCCTGCTGCCGCTGCCCGGCCTTCGCAGAAGCGGGTCCATGCTGGTGCCTGTCGACCACGGCGCCGATCCGGCCGGCATCTGGCATGAGCGCCGACAGCGGGTCGCTCAGACGATCGACGGGATCCGGCCCGATATCGTGATCGTCGAGCACTACCCGTTCAGCAAATGGGAACTGGGCGGTGAAATCGAATTCCTCCTGCGCCACGCCCTGGAGCGCAATCCGGCAGTGAAACGGGTCTGTTCCGTGCGCGACATCCCGTTGCAGACCCGGCACGAGCAATGTACGCCGGCAGCCTACACCGACACCGTCCTCACGCGCCTGCACGGACAATTCGACGCCCTCATGGTGCACGGGGATGAGAACCTCTGCCGCCTGGACGATGCCTTTGGGGCCTTTGGCAGTATCCGCATCCCGGTCTGTCATACCGGCATGGTCTGCCAGTGCCCGGGTGAGGACGTGGAAATCTCAGATGGGGACTGCGCTCCGCCGCCCATTGACGGGCCCTTTGCCATCGCGAGCATCGGTGGCGGAAACGACCTGGCCGCGCTGCTCACACGACTCGCCGCGCACTGGCGGGACATCCGGGAACGCGCGGGTATCTCCGAATGGAAACTGGTCATGTTCGACGGCCTGACGGGCGCCGGCTCGGCCCTGCAGGAAGCTGTCCGGCGCGACGAATCCATCCTGCTCCGCCCCTTCAGTCCGGATTACCTGTCATGGTTCGAGTGCGCCGGTCTTTCCATCAGTTGTGCCGGCTACAACACCTGCGCAAATCTGATGCGCACGGCGACACCGGCCCTGCTCGTCCCCAACACCGGGATGTCCGATCAGGTGCGGCGCGCGCGCCTGATGCATGCACGAGGTCTGGCGGAAATGCTGCTGCCGGATGATTTCGACGCCGGAAACGCGGCCGCGGCCATCCGCAGGCTGCTGAACGGCGGTCAGGCGACGCGTATGGAGGTCAATCTCCAGGGAGCGCAGGGCAGCCGCCTGTTCCTCGAGCGGCTGGCCAGCATCGTCAACGGCACCCCGGGCGATGCCGCAGTCACTGAATGCGCAACCCGCCCACCTGGAAGGACTCCAGTCGCCTGAGAAGCCATTCCTTGGCCTGCGGTGGGTAAAAGGAGAGCGTCACCAGGTCATAGAGCAGCTTGCCGGTCTCGGTCAGTTTCATTTCTTCGCCGTCACATTCAATCAGCCCGCCGTCCACCAGACGCGCGACGGTCTCCCCATGGTCCGATTCCATCGGATTCCCGAAGACCGACTCGTACCGCGCCAGGGACAGGGGCTTCCCATCCCCCAGGCTTCGGGCGATGAACTGCGTCTTGAGATCCTCGTCACCCAGATGAATCACCTCTTCCACCGGGCTCTCTCCGGCCTCGATGCGTGCCACATAGGTATCGAGTGCGCGATGGTTTCGGTAGACGCTGTGCCCCAGGGAGGAGCGCGCGCTCATGCCGATGCCGAACTGATGGCCCTTCATGTCGGCGCCGGACGTGGGCAGCCACTGGTGGCGTGCCGCAATGGTGTCCAGGCGCTTGAAGGTATGCCA
>SKOF01000073.1 GCA_007120155.1 Thioalkalivibrio sp.
CAAGCGGCAAGGTCGAGATCACGCATCGCGCCAGCAAGGACAACAAAAAGTACAACGAGATCAACAAATTCGTTGTGCCGGACAAGGACGAGGCCCCGGCCCCGGCTGACACCGACGACGACGACGACGTTCCTCCGTTCTAACCCTCATCCCCCGGCGCGGCGGGCTAACCGTGCGCCAGTCCGCGCAACTGGCACAGCACAAGGAGGCGCGAAATGAGAATCTGGAAATTCTTACCAGTCGACCGGCGGCTCTTATATGGGGACGGACGGCTGGTCGAGGTCGGCGAAAAACTGACCGTCGATGGCGAAATCGTTCCGAGCAGCAGAGGAATCCACGCGTCACGCGACGCCATGGATGCGCTCATGTATGCGCCTGGACCAGTCGCAGTTCGCGGCAATGCCGCAGGCACAATTGTGCAAGGCAGGAACAATCTGGTGTGCTCAGAGTTTACGGTGCTGGCTATTGTTGACGCATCGGAAGTGCTCCGACGGTTCGCGCGAATGTGTGCCCTAGACGTGGCGCACCTTTGGTCTCCCGCCCCGGACACGGTGCGCTTTTTGCGCACCGGCGACCCGGCACTGCGAATCAAGGCCTACAAAGACGCGGCCAGTGTTGCATATAGGCGAGTCCCCGATGACTCGGCTGCACGGGCTGCACGGGCTGCACGGGATGCGTCATGGGACGCGGGCACAGCAGCAGAAAGGGCTGCATGGTTGGCCGCGAATGCAGCGGGATTTGCGCTGGCAGAAACCAAAGACAGGCACGCACGACGCCTGGAGCGGATGCTGCAACAACTTATCAGACAGGAGGTAAGACGATGACCGAAAAAGAGATCAGGAAACTCGCGATTGAGAATCAGCGCATGAAACACGAGATCAAGCAGATGCGACAACAGCTGGTGTACTACCAGACACGTTACGTCCCGGACTGCCAATCGTGCAAGTACGACGAGACACGCGGCTATGACGGCGTGTTCCAGGCGTGTGAGAAATGTTGTGGTAACGACGAACATCAGAACCATTACAGCCCCGTCGGGCATGGAGAACAAGGCGATGAAAACGACGATACAATTTACGATACACCTTAAAAAGATACCAACCGTGACGCACCAGATGCAGCGGATCACGGTACACGGCGGCAGACCGCAGGTATACGAGGACGCGGCGCTCGCGGATGCGCGGCAGCTGTTCTGTGCCCACCTTGCGCAGCACGCCCCGGAAAAACCGCTGGACGGGCCATTATCGCTTACTACGTCCTGGCTTTACGGCACAACAAGCAAGAAGAAGGCGGGCACATGGAAGACCACCAAGCCGGACACGGACAACCTGATCAAGATGTTCAAGGATTGCATGGGCCGGGTCGGTTATTTCGATGATGACGCGCAAATAGTCATTGAAAGCACGGCAAAAATGTGGGACACAAGAAGCAAGATCGTTGTGGTCTTGTATCAGCTCGACAAACGGGTGGGCGAAGCATGAACCTACGCCCATATCAGACCGAAGCCATTGAAGCGATCAAGCAAGAATGGGATGCCGGGCACAGGAATACGCTGCTTGTCTTGCCGACCGGGACGGGCAAGACAATCGTGTTCGCTAAACTCGTTGAGGACATGGTACGACGTGGTGAACGCGCACTGATACTCGCGCATCGGGGCGAACTACTCGACCAGGCCGCCGATAAACTACAACAGGCGACCGGGCTAGGCTGCAACGTTGAGAAGGCCGAACAGTCCGCGTTCGATGACTGGTACAGGATCACGGTTGGCTCAGTCCAGACCATGATGCGTGAGGAGCGTCTGCGCCGGTTCCCGCGTGACTATTACCAGACTATTGTCGTGGACGAGGCGCATCATGCGCTCGCGGACACGTATCAACGTGTGCTCAACCATTTCAGCGGGGCGAAGGTGCTTGGCGTGACCGCGACGCCCGACCGTGGCGACCAGCGCAGTCTCGGCCAGTATTTCCATTCCATCGCGTATAACTACCCACTCCCGAAAGCGATCAAGGACGGGTATCTGTGCCGGATCATGGCGCAGACCGTGCCTATCAACATTGACCTGACCGGCGTGCGGATGCAGGCGGGCGATTTCGCGGCGAAAGGGCTTGATACCGCGCTGACCCCGTATCTGGCTGAGATCGTGGAACAGATGCGGCGGTATTGTATGGATCGCAAGACACTGGTGTTCCTGCCGCTCATACAGACAAGCCAATACATGCGCGACCTGCTACAGCAGGCCGGGTTCGCGGCGTGTGAGGTGAACGGTGAGAGCCGTGATCGGCATGAGGTCATACGCGACTTTGCGCAGGGCAAATACAACGTGTGCTGTAACAGTATGCTCTTGACTGAGGGGTTCGATTGTCCGCCGATTGATTGCGTGGTTTGTTTGCGGCCCACCAAGATACGCAGCCTGTACCAACAGATCATCGGGCGTGGGACACGCCCGGCGCCGAGCAAAGAAAACCTGCTCTTGCTCGACTTCCTATGGCTCTCGCAACGGCATGACCTGTGCCGGCCTGCGTATTTGTTGGCAGAGAACGAGCACCAGGCGAACGCGGCGACCAAAGCGATCAACGAGGCGGACGGCCCGGTGGACTTGGAACTCATGCAAGAACTGGCGCTGGACGAGGAGATACATGAGCGCGAGGAAGCGCTGATGAAAGAACTCGACCGGCTCAAGAAACGGCGTGGCACCGTCACTGACCCGCTGGAATGGGCCATGACAATAGGTGAACAGAACCTGGCTGATTATGAGCCGGACGGGATCGCCGAAAGTCTGCCCCCGGAGCTGGATCAACTATCAAAACTGATCCAAGCCGGGTTGGACGCGACCAAGATTACCAGCGCCGGGCAAGCGGACGCATACCTTTCCGCCTTGCAAGATAGGAAGGATTACGCGACCCCGAACACCGTCATGAGATTGAAACAGTACGGATTCCGTGACGTGGAAAACTGGCCCCGCGACGCGGCACGAAAAATGATCAGTCGTTTGGCACTCAATCATTGGAAAGTGCCGCGTGGCGTGAACCCGAAAACGTATAGGCCGGAAAGGGTGGCGTGATGCGTGTTATCAGTTTATTCGCCGGTATCGGCGGTTTTGATCTCGGCTTTGAACGCGCAGGGCATGAGGTGGTGGCACAGGTGGAGAGTGACAAGCGATGTCGGCAACTACTGGCAGCGAAATGGCCCGGGCGTGTGCTCGGTGATGATGTGAGAGTGGCAGGCAGTGCTGAGACACTTTTAAGCAGGGCGTTGGCGGCGCGGGAAATCCTGATTAGCAACTATTACACCACGCGGATTACACGCCGTCACAGGAAACCATATCCAACCGCGCGTGATGCGCTGCGGTGGGCGAGGAAAAACACTCTGCCGGAATGCGACCTTATTACATTCGGATTCCCGTGTCAAGACCTGTCTGTTGCAGGTCGCCGAGCCGGGCTGAAAGGCGAAAGGAGCGGACTATTTCATGAAGCCGTCAGAATCATCGACGAACTGCGACCCCAATACTGTCTATGGGAAAATGTTCCCGGACTTCTGTCTTCCAATAAAGGTAGAGACTTCGCCGAAGTCCTCAACACCCTGGCGCAGCACGGGTATTATGGCGCCTGGCGGGTGTTGGACAGCCAATGGTTCGGAGTGGCCCAGCG
>SKOF01000134.1 GCA_007120155.1 Thioalkalivibrio sp.
CGACAATGGGCCGGAGTTCATCGCGCAGGCGATCCGCACGTTCCTTGAGCAGACGGGCGTGGACACGCTGTACATCGAGCCGGGCGCCCCATGGCAGAAGGATCATGCTTCACGATGCACCTCATGGGTTGGGTTGGGAAGGACCTTGGCAGCCTGAGCGCGTTCTGAGAGTTTGATACCCTGGTGTTTGACGGGACGGTCGCCTGCAGGCGAGTCGTAAAGGTACTCGTTTTTGTCATTGTACAGGTGCCCGGTCAAGAGACCTGCCTCACGCCAGATCTTGACGGTTTTCGGATGCACGCCCAGTTGTTGAGCCAACTCCGTCAGTGTCAGCATGCCGGCCTGCCTCAGGTGTTCGTAGCGCGTGGCCAGCCGGTATCGGCGCCGGATCTGTCCCACCAGATGAGCGGTAAACGGCTGGCGTGTCCCTGAACGGTGGCCCTGGCGGTTCAACTCATCCGCGGCTTGCTTCTCGGTGCACGTGTGCAAGAGCAGACGAAGGCGCTCGACGGTCGCTTCTGGCGTCATCCGCTGCTGCCAGGCATTCAGTGGCAGGGGCAGTTCCAGCGTTCGTGTGGCCCCGGCCTTGAAGCGGATCTGGACGCGTACCTGCTCGGCTTTGACCAAGGTGACATCCTCGATCAGCAACCGCACCACCCGTTTGCGATCCTGATCGCTGGCGCGGGGATCATGCCATAGCCGGGGCAGGTCCTGAGCCAAGGCGAGCACCTGCTCTTTCGTACGCTGATCCAACACGGTCTGGTCTGCCTGGCGCTGCTGTTCGTACTGCTCCTGCGCCTCGCGCAGGGCGCGGAGTCTGCTGTTCCATTCCGCCTCCAGTTCATCAGCCACCAGGCGATGGTTCGGGTCCACCTGCATGTATCGGCTGCGGGCCAGTTCCATCTCGTACCGGGCACGCTGCACCTGCTGCTGGCGCAGCCGATCGACCTCATCGAGCCGGATCTGCAACTCCGCCTGCACCGCAAAGGCCAGTTCCAGTGTCACCGGCTCGAGCATCTCAAGCAGCAATTCTCCCACGGCCTGATCGATGGCGCTGCCGGGGATCTGCTGACAGATGCGATGAGCATGTGCGATCCCCTCGCGTTGGCATAGGTAATCACCAACGGTCCGATCCCCGCGCTGATGGTAGCGCACGGTCATCCGCTGGCCGCACACGCCGCACATGACCATGCCCTGAAGCAGGGCCGGGCCCTGGCCAGGTGGGCTTTGGCGGCGGTCATGTCCGTGGGCTTGCGAGCACGCGCGAAGTGTCCGCTGGTTATCCTGGTACTGCTGCCAGCTGATGTAACCGGCATGGGCGTCGGGAATCAGGGTGTGCCAGTCTTCCTGCGGCTGGAGCTTGTATCCATTGCGGCCGTTGGGGCGCTTGCAGGTTCGGTTTCGCCCGAAGACGAAGGCGCCGGCATATCGGGGGTTGTGCAGCACTTGCAGCGCCCGCGTATGGGTCAAAGGCCCCCAGACCAGTTGTCCCTTCTCGGGGCCACCACGCAGACGCCGCGGGAACTTCAGGCCCTGCTGACGAAAGTGTCGGACTACCGCCAAGGCAGAACCCTGCCTGTGGTAGGCCCCAAAGAACGTCCGCAGCGCCTGTTGCACCTGCTGGTCCGGATCGAAGACGACGCGGTCACAGTTGTCGTAGCACAGTCCCACCGGCAACGGCATCCGCAGTTCGCCCCGCTGCGCCTTGCTGTGGATGCCACCTTGCAAGCGGGCGCGCAGCACGTGCAGCTCGGCTTCGCTCATGGTGCCCTTCAGGCCCAGGACCAGCCGGTCGTTGAACTGGCCCGGATCATACAGCCCGTCCTCGTCCAGGATCAGTGTCCGGGTCAGCGCGCAGATCTCCAGCAGCCGATGCCAGTCGGAGGAGTTGCGTGCCAGGCGCGAGACCTCCAGCCCCAGAACGATGCCGGCCTGCCCCATGCCCACCTCGGCGACCAGACGCTGAAAGCCTTCGCGATCCGCGGCCGAGGCGCCGGAGATGCCCTGATCGTTGTCGATGACGATCACCCGTTCCATCGGCCAGCCCAGCGCCACCGCCCGTTGGCGCAGGGCGTATTGCCGCTGCGTGCTCTCGGTGTTGTGCATCACCTGGTGCAGGCTGGATTGGCGGATGTACAGGTAAGCGTCGCGCCGCAGATGTTCGGTGCGAACCTTCTGATGGGGATCGGTGCCGGGGCTGTTCACGCATCGACCTCCTGTCTTGCGTTGAAGATCATGCCGGCCAGCACGGCGACGAGTGGACCAGCGTCCGTGGCAATGGCGGGCACGGCGGAGCAAGGCAATTGCTGACGTGCCCGCGGCGCCTCGGTTCGCCGCGGCCAGGCACGCATCCATGCCACCAGCCCCTGACGCATCACCAGCGCCAGTCCCCCGCGGCGCCCGGCTGATGTGGCCCCATCCACCGCCAGCCCGCGCAATTGCTCGTACCGGTGGGCCCAATCCGCGGCGTCCGTCCCTTCCTGGCTCATCGCGGTTCGGTCGATCGCCCCTTTTTTACGCGACCCGCCAGCGCCCGCTCGATGCTGCGCGGATGCACAGAGACACCCAACTCGTGTTCGATCACAGCCGCCAGATCCGCTGCCCGCAGGCCGGGGTTCTCGGCCCGACGCTGGTCGATGAATCGCAGCACCGCCTCGTTGAGCTTGTGGGGCTGCTTGGGGCCGCGTCGCCGCGGCAGCAGGCCCGGCAGGCCCTGCTGCTCGAACGCGGCCAGCGCCTGGTAGAACGTCACGCGGGAGAAGCCGAACGCCGCGGCCGCCCGCGCCACCGTCAAGCCGTCGACTCGGACGCGCCGCAGCATCTCGTACTTGACCAGCACCAGGTCCCGTGGATCGAAGAAGTCGCTGTGCTGGCCGAACAACGGATCGCGGACCAACGCGGGGCGGGGGTTCAGCACCCCCTGTTCGAGCAGGATCCGACGCTTGTCCTGGCGGTGGTGCTGGTCCATGGGCGGCGCCTGTCGGCAAGGGGATGGATGTTAACTCAATTATGACGAATGCAGCCGGCTTGTCAACGAGAATCTGCCTCAAAACCAGCGACCCCAGTCCTTTAAATTCCAATATTGAGAGGATATTCCCGATCTCCGAGCGACAGCCCCGAACGCCTGGCGGCATCATTCGCTTTACGTATACGGCATAATTATCTTGGCGAACCGGGGCGGGCGGTTCAGGGGGCATCGGTTCGCTCCTGTGGAAACGTGGCTACCCACCGCGTCAACGCCACGAGGTCCTCGAGCCGAAACGCGCTGCGCCCGCCCGACACCGCCACCACCGGATCCGGTGCCACAGCATCCGTCCAGCGGGCTGGAATGCAGGCCAGCTCGCCCGATTCGTCGAGGAAGTAGGCGCGGTCTTCGCCCCAGTTCTGGCGCAGCGTCACCAGGACGAAGCTCTGGCCGTGACGGGGATGAAAGGGATGGGTGATGCGAAGAGTTCGTGCCGCAACATCCGAATCAGGTGTATTTGACGGCGTCGTTAAACGCGTACGTGGAGAGCTTCAACAGTCGGTTCAGGGCCGAGCTGCTGAGCCAGGAGTCGTTCGCGGACCTGGCCGAGGCGAAGCAGGTCAGCGGCTGGTGGCAGAACCATTACAACCACCGTCGGCCGCACTCGTCGCTGGGGTATA
>SKOF01000442.1 GCA_007120155.1 Thioalkalivibrio sp.
AGTTGGATGGGGCCTATGTTTCCACTGTGTTCACCGGGATGGGTTTTCAAACCAGTGGGCCGCCTTTGTTGTATGAAACCATGTCGTTTGCCGATCCGGATGCGGACTATGTGTTGGGGAATTGCGGGCCTTGGCCATCTTCCACTGAAGAGGAAGCGCGGCGGGTTCACCAGACAGCCTGCGAGGAGTTGGCTCGTGAAATGAAGAGCTATCATGACCACATGCGCGAAGCCGAGAAACGCAATGAGCAGCGCAGCCAGCGGCTTCAGGAACGAGGGAGGATATTGAAATGGCGGAAGAAACCAAGCACGAAATGATCCGGCGCAGGCGGTCCATGGCCCCCAGTGAGGACATGGAGATTCCAACGTTCGAGCAATACATCGGGTATGTCTACACCTTGAGGGCGCAGTTGATGCGAGGGGAAGTGTCACTCAAATCACTCTCGTTTCGACGGCTGTTCAATCTGTATTTGCTCACCAGTCTTCTCTACTACAAGCATGATGTATCGTTCATAACGGACGAGATGTTTGATGAGATTTGCCGTCTCTTGCTGGACCGAAAGGAAGAGGCGTTGAATCAAATCTTCTGGCATGGTCCACTCTATGACGAGGAGATGTTGCGAACAGGATCGGGGTTCCATTTGCACATGGACAATGCTCCGATCTATCTATGCAACGCGGCGGATGTCATATCGGAATCCAGACAGGCTCCTTGGCAAGCGGTAGGGGAACCGCCTCAGAGGAAAAGAAGGCGCATTGCAATTGATTTCAATCCGCCCAAGCCAAAGCGCAGGAGGAAGACGCTATGAGTGATTGGGATTTCGTATGGGACTCCATCAAAAAGCTGGCGGAGGAGATGCCGGGGGAACTGATTGAATGCACGGTGTTGGGGAGGCCGCCTGCGAAAGGGGATTCCCGGCACGGTCTCCAATGGCAAGTCCCGTTCGAGATTGCGTATGAAGCAGAGAGGCGGGGATTGGAAGTCGTGAAGGCAGACAACGACCGCTATTACTTTCGACTGAGATGACAGAGGAGGGAACACCATGAAAATTCTATTGATCGGTTTGATGTTGTTGGGATTGGCCGCTCCGGTGCAAAGCAATGACCTGTGCAATGCCTTGAGCAGCGCGGCAGAGGCGGCCATGAAAGGGCGGCAGAGCGGACTGTCCAAGTCCACCTTGGAAAGCGTTATGCGGGATGTCACCACAGACGCGAATCAGCGGCGGCTGGTCCAAGAATTGATCGACCGAGCGTATGAAGTGCCGAGACGCAACACCGAAGCACGGCGCAACGCAGAGGTCCGCCAATACAGCGCTCTGTGGGAATCGGCGTGCTATAAGTTGATTGCAGGGCAATGATATGTGGCAAGCCCAGCTTGGTCGGGAATTCTGGGGGTTCATGCTCTCCAAACAGCGGGTCGGCTGGCTCTACACCGACGTTTGCGGGGTCTATGTCCGCAAGGGCAACCGCCTGATCGACGGAAAAATCACGACCACGCTGGACATTGCCAACGTCGCTGTGATGCCCGAGCATCGCGGGAAAGGGCACGGGGATTTCATTCTCGAATTTCTCCATGCCTCGCATCCCTATGAGGCCACGTACATCGAGCAAGTGTTGAATCCTCGATGGGCCGAGCATCTGAAGAAACAAGAATGGCGGCTGCTTGAAATCGAAGGCACGCCGTCTTTCTATCGACACAAGGAGACGCAGAATGGCGCTGACGATGCCTGAAGATTTCGCAAGAAGAATGTTGCTCACCCTTCCGGGGGCAAGAGAGATTGACGGCGAGGTCTATTTGCTGGCAACCCGTTTGGATTTTGCCATGATAAATGGCGAACTGGAGATCAATTTCTCCTATCACGACAAGCAACTATACAAGGTGCGGCTTCCCATGCAGACGGGAGCCACCATGTCTTTTTCGCCGCCTGCATTTTTTCCAGTAAAGGTGACCATAGAATGAGTTGGAACAATCTTGCAAATGCCATCAGACCGCTGGGCGGTCGCAAGCTCGATGAGGAAAGCAAGCGCTACACCAAGCCCTACATTCTGGACAACGGGGAGACCGTGACATCGAGGAGTGCCTTGGAAGACCCGCGCAATGTGCACAATCTCGCTTCGGGAACACTGCACACACGGCTCGCCCGAGGCGGCAAGTGGCTCAATCCCGAGATGCTATGGTCCCCCCCGAACCCCAGCATGTCTCGGGGGTCCCAGCAAGCCAAGAGATACCGGAAGTAAGCCATGTTCATTGGAACTGTAGACGAGATGATTGCCATCATGGAGCTAGAGAGGGACAGGCTTGGAGGAGACGCGCCTGTCCGCATGACGCAGTGTTTCTCGAACGGCACATCCATTCCATTTGTGACCGAGCCACACCTGAGAAAGGACGGCACGCACTCGGAGCGCAAGACGAAACAGTCATGCGTGTTGATTGGGAGAGGACCGCTATGAACAACATCAGACTGAGGCTCAAGGAGAAGCCGTTTTCAGACCGGCTGCCAGCCGAGATCAAGCAGCACATGGATCAGATTTTGCTGGACCGGGACAGGCGGATCGATGAGCTTGAAAAAGCGCTCAAGCACTCCAATGAAATGTTCGACAAGCGAATCTCGGAACTGCGCAGGTATGTCCAGAGCTTGGAAGAGTTCATCAATCGCCTGAACATGGAAGTGCGTCAGCCTTACACGAGCGGGTCGTTTCGCTTGAGCATCGATGACAAGACACAGGCACCCGAGACCAGTGCCCGTTTCTATTTGGGCGATCATACGGCCAGCGATGTTCTAAACTGGACGCGGACTCTGGAAACACTGGTCAACGCACGGCGGGAACTTACGCAGAACACTGTCATCATTCAGGATCTGAACATCGAACAGGACTTGTCCATGGACGGCATTCGTTTTGCTGCGCGGTATATCTCACCGACCACCAATGAAATAAAAGCGGCCACCGTCCTAATCCCCCGGCGTGATTTTCGGCTCGCGCAGATGACCAGCAATGAGCTATACATGCAGGGATTGCGGCGGCTAGCAGAGTATATTTCTGGAGAGGAGTCGTGGGAATGAGAAAGCTGAGACTCAAGAGCAAGCCGGTTGAAGACGGGTTTGACCATGAATTGCTTCGCTGGATCGAGGAGCATGTGGAGCGCCGCCTTGAGTCGCTGAGAGACGAGCAGAGCCAGCGGTTGCTCAAGACCATCGAGGCAATGGTCGGCATTCTGGAGTCCAGCTATCTAGGTCAGATCATCAACATTGGGCGGCACGATCCATCGGACCATCGAACCCCTTCCGAATGGCTGGATGATTGGGGCGACGGCGAACTGCGGCCTTTCGAGCTTTCCGTTGACATTGCCACGGTGATTGAAGAACACAAGAAGGCTTGGGAAGCGCTAGACATTCTTGCTGAAGACCTTGCTCCGGTAGACCTGAAGCGGTATAACACGTTGAAGAAGGAGTACAACAAGAACATCAGCGAGCGGTTGGAGCCGCTTGTCGAATGGACGGTCAACCAACTGGAAGAGGACCAGTCACCGACATATCAATTGGATGCAGATATACAAGAGATTCTGGGGCGACCCACACGTAGACGATAGGAGGCAAACATGGGGAAGAAACTCGATCCGATCAGGACTCGCCTGTCGGAC
>SKOF01000216.1 GCA_007120155.1 Thioalkalivibrio sp.
ATGGCGTTATTGTACTCGCGATCCCCGCTCGCCGTCAGATAACGTCGCCCCACCACCCGTGCGCGCCAGCAACAGCTCTCGTACTCAAACCCCGCCAGGATCTCCACATCCCGGTTGTCGCGCAGGCTGTAGTTGTAGCGGCCCACCACGTCCCATTGTGCCGACAAGGGCCAGGTGGCCGACACGTCCACCTGCTCCAGGTCCCGGTCGGGCCGTGACGGGTCTTCCCGCAGGCGGTAGCCCAGGTTGGCGATGCGCCTTCCCGCGCCGCGGTACTGGAGTTGGGCAGTGGCCATTTCGGTTTGTTCCCGGTGGGGATCCCATTGCACGGCGGCCCGGGAATACCACGCCCGGGCCATGCGCAGGGCCGCCTCGGCGACCAGGCTGGAGCTGCCCTGGGTGACCGGGTCGCCGCCTGGCTCCAGGGTCACCCTGCGGTCGTCGAAGTGGAGGATCTGGCCCGCGCTGGCGCGCAGGCGCTCCTCTCCGCTGCCGGTGTCGATCAGCCGGCTGGTGAGCGCCAGGGTCAGCTGGTTGGCGTCGCCCACCCGGTCGGCACCGGAGAAGCGGGTGTCACGGAACAGCTGATCGAAACTGAAATCCATGCGCCCGGTATCGAACAGCGGCAGCGCATCCTGATCGCGGTGCGGTACATACAGGTAGTAGAGGCGCGGCTCCAGGGTCTGCATCCGTCCGCCCGGCAGGGGACGGTCGAAGTACAGCCCGCTGTCCAGGCTGAAGATAGGCAGGGCGCGATCCGGGTTGCTCGGCTCACCCGGTTCGGTGCCGGAGAGCTGGTAGCTTGTGTAACGGTACTTGACCTCGGGCGTCAGGAATCCGAATGTGCGGCGCATGGGCATGCGCAGGGCGGGTGTCAGGTCGAGGCGCTGCCCCGTGAGGCTGTCGTCGCGCTCGAAGGCCACCCACTCCGCCCGCAGGTCGCCTTCCAGCCCCCCCGGCACGCCGGGCAGACCGGAGTGAAACAGCACCTGGGGCAGGCGCTGATAGGGCCTGGCTTCCGACGGGATGGCCGGGTCCACGGTCTGGTAGCCCTGGAAGCGGGTGAGCAGGTTCCAGCCGCTGCCCGCGTAGCGCACGTCGGCGCGGCTCTCCAGATGGGTAGTACTGGATGCGTCCAGCGTGCCGCCCAGATCCGCGAGATAGTCCCTGTCGGACACGGTGTTCAGCAGGACGTCCACGGTGGTCCGCTCCAGGGGCTCACCGCGGTGCCTGAAGCTCAGCGCGTTGCGTTCATCGCCGAATGCCCGGTCGTCCAGGTACGCCACATCGAGTTCCCCCCGGCTGCGCGGATTGAGGTAGCGGAACTCACCGCCCAGCAGGAGTCCGCGGTCGCCCAGCAGCCGTGGGGTTAGGGTGGCGTCCCGGTGGGGGGCAATGTTCCAGTAGTAGGGGATGCTCAGGTCCAGGCCCGAGGCATCGGAGTTGCCGAAACCGGGATACAGGAATCCGGATTTTCGCCGGTCGTCGATGGGGAAACTGATATACGGGGTGTAGAGCAGCGGCACGCCCTTGAAACGCAGGGACACGCCCCGGGCGGTGCCCTCCCCGGCGGCCTGATCCAGATCCACCTGCCGGGCCCTCAGGATCCAGTCCTCGTTGCCCGGGTCGCAGGTGGTGTAGGTGGCCCCGGTGAGACGCACCTGCTCGGGGCCCAGACGCTCCACGTCACCGGCCTCTCCCCGGGCATGCATGGGGCGGTAGCGGTAGAGGGCGCTGGCGAAGGCGCCGGTCTGGGACTCCAGGTACAGGTGGCCCTGGCGGCTTTCCATGCGCAGGTCGCCATCGTCGAAGACGACATTGCCCTCGGCCTCGGCGTAGCCGCGCGATTCGTCGAAACGCAATTCATCGGCGGTGAGGGACCGGCCATCACGGGAGAGCACCGCATTGCCCCGGAACACCGACATGCCGGCCCGGTCCACAAGCGCCTCGTCCGCGAACAGGCGTATACGGGTGTCACCGACGGGGCTGGCCGGGGTGTGCACGATGTCCGGTTCCGGGGCGCACAGTGCCCAGGGATCGAACTCCGTGGCAGCTGCCGGACCGGCGAGCGCCACGAGAACAAGGCCGGACAATGTGCGTTTCACCGTGTTCAAGCGCGCATATCCCGAGAACCGTTGTGGACATCACCCGGCATCCGGGTAGCTTAGCAGCCGGGAAAAACGACGGCCCCGTGAGAGGGGCCGTGCGGGGTTGACCCGGGTCACTGCACTGCAATTCGACTGCGGGGTTTCCGGGGGATCAGCGGCGCGCGCGTTTCCCGGCTGTCCCCTTGACCACGCTCTTCTTCCTGGCGGTGGTCCTGCCGGCCGCCTTGCGCGCGGATCCCCCGGGTGCGGTCTTCTTCACGGCCTTTTTCTTCGGTGTGGCCTTGCGAGTGGATTTCTTCGGCGCCGCCTTCCTGGTGGACTTTTTCACAGCCTTTTTCTTCGGTGCGGCCTTCCCGGGAGCGGCCTTGCCGACGGCCTTGCGGGTGGATTTCTTCGGCGCGGCCTTCCTGGTGGTCTTTTTCGCGCCTTTCTTCTTAGGTGCTGCTTTCCTGGGTGCGGCCTTCCCGGGAGCGGCCTTGCCGACGGCCTTGCGGGTGGACTTCTTCGGTGCGGCCTTCCTGGCGGCCTTCTTTACGGCCTTTTTCTTCGGTACGGCCTTTTTGGGGGCGGATTTCCCGGTTGCGGCTTTCCCGGCGGTCTTTTTCACCGTTTTCTTCTTCGGCGCCGCCTTCTTCACGGCCTTTTTTCCGGCGGGCGGCTTGCCCGCAGCCTTTTTCCTGGCCGCCGCCTTCCCGGTGCCCGCTTCTGCGTCCGCCGCCGCCTTTTTCGATCCGGCCGGGGACGCCTGTTTCGCGGTGCCCTGCTTGCCGGCGGCCGCGGCCTTGGCCCTTGCCTTGTGGGCCTCCACCGCTCGCTTGACCGCGCCCGCGGTGCGCCGCGGTGCTGCCGGCGGCGCCTCGGCGGCGCGTTCCTTGGCTGCCTCCAGCAGGCGCGTGGCGGATCTGACGACGGATTCGAAGATATCGGGGATTTCGCCCTCGCCCTCGACCACCTCCAGCACCCCGCGCGACCTGTAGTAGCCCACCAGCGGCCTGGTCTGGCTGTCGTAGATACGAAGCCGGTTGCTGATGGTTTCCTCGTTGTCGTCGGCCCGGTGGTGGAGATTGCCGCCGCACTTGTCGCACACGCCGAAATGGCGGGGCGGCCTGGTATAGCTGTTGAACACCGCGCCGCAGGATTCGCAGGTCAGGCGGCCGCTCAGACGTTGCATGAGAATGTCGAAGTCCACTTCGATGAGCAGCACCCCGTCCAGGGGATGGCCCATGTCCGCGAGCATCCGGTCCAGTGACTCGGCCTGGGGGAGATTGCGCGGGAATCCGTCCAGGATGAATCCCGCATCGGCGTCGGGCAGGGAGAGGCGTTCGCGGATCATGCCCAGAACGATCTCGTCGGGCACCAGCTGGCCGGCGTCCATGGCGGCCTTGGCCTGCTGGCCCAGCGCGGTGCCGGTGGTCACGGCAGCGCGCAGTAGGTCTCCGGTGGAAATCTGGGGGATTCTGTAACGCTCGACCATGAGCTTGGCCTGCGTTCCCTTGCCGGACCCCGGCGCACCCAGAAGTACGATACG
>SKOF01000117.1 GCA_007120155.1 Thioalkalivibrio sp.
AATGGTTCATGAATTTCGTTCGTCCACTCTGAAAACTGTCCCCAGTATCTTTCAGGGTTTACAAATGTAATGTTTGGCTTACCGCTCATGTCAACCCCGTTGATGACGGTTCCCGGTGCGTACACCCCGCTGGCCAGATATCCTCCTGTTGCAGTCCATTCGCCGGGTGCAAAGCCTGCCTCTTCCCTGGCTCTTTCTGAGGCATACCATTCAGCGCGACCTTCCAGGGTTTCAGCAAAATTTCCGGAATAACCGTATCCATAAAGATTTGTACCCGAAAAGACCTGGCCTCCAATGCGGGCATCCAGCAAAAAGTTTAAGGATAATCTTTTGTAATGAAGATTGTTTGACCATGACATGGCAAAATCAGGGTTGACATTTCCCAGCACCTGGGGTGTTTCATTGCGCAGATACATACCATTGCCGTCAACGAGTTTATTTCCCTGTTCATCTCTCAAGATGGCATATCCTACAATATCGCCATAAGGCCTGCCCGGACGTGCCTCTATGCTCATGTTCCAGTGTTGTAAAATCTGCAAATTATCCAGACCTTGCGTGAGTGCAACCACTTTGGAGTTGTTTTTGGTATAGTTGATATTGAAATCCCACGAAAAACCACCGGACTTTACAGGATTGGCCCTGAACTGGATCTCAATGCCGGAATTTTGGATTTCTCCGGCATTGATCAGCGCACGGGCGCTTCCGGATGCATGTGAAATATCGGCAGGCAGAATCTGGTTGATGGCCCTGTTTCTGTACCAGGCAAAATCCATTGAGAGCCTGTTCATGAAGAAAATGAATTCTTTACCAAGTTCATAAGAGTGGATTATTTCGGGCTTTAGACTGAGCGGCGGGATCTGGTTTGTTATGTGGGCGATGGTGCCATAAGGATTGCTAATGCTGTCAATGAAGAATGTAGGGTCTAATTGATAGGGTTCCGTATCATTACCCACCTGGGCATAAGAGGCCCGAAACTTTCCCAGCGAAAAATTCCGCGGAAAATGTCCTCTTCTTTCCACTAACTCAGTGTAAACAAAACTCAGGCTTGCCGATGGATAAAAATATGAATTGTTTCCTTTCGGTAGTGTTGACGACCAGTCATTGCGGGCTGTAAAATCAACATAAAGGTAGTTTCTGAAACCAAATTGAGCAAGGCCATACAATGAGTTAATGGCCTTCTTATAATAAGGCGTGGTTTGAATATATGGTGTATTTACACTGTTTTCAATGCTATAATCACCAGGTTCAATCAAACCACCAATCGTATATGCGTCGTAAAACTTTGTTTGCTGTAGCATTGCATTGCCACCTCCGCTTATAGCAAAGTCAAGATCATCTGTAAGATTGGTTTTAAAGCTTAGGAGGAAATCGGAGTTGATGAGAAACTGCTCTACCTCCCTTTCACTATATTCACCCTGCGATGAGGTGCGTGCACCAACAGCACCGTGCTGATTGTATTTTGTGACAGAAAAGTCAGGAGCCGTTCGGATCATAAAACTCCAATTGTCGTTTGGGGCAAACTCAAGTGCCGCATTTCCAAAGATGCGGTTGCGATTGTCAGCGTTATATTTGTATAGCGGGAAATAAAAAGGATTTCCCTGCCATGCCCAGTTCATAAACCATGTCTGCTCCATACCATCCTCGTCCATGATGTTATTTCGCAACGAAGTGTTGCTGATGTTGCGCGGCATCATGATATAGTTTCTGTTAGGATTTTCCTTTGAATCAGACAGGCCAAACCGGTTTTCTACATTTTGATGCACATATGAAACATAGGAAGAGACCGTAAGTGAAGGAATTAAGCTGCCACTTATATTTAAACCCAGGTTGGTTCTAGAGAAATTGTCATTCTCTATGATCTCTTGCTTGCGCATATCGGCAATTGACAAGCGGATACTGGTATTTTTAATATTCCCAATTACTGACAGGGCATTTGAAAATGCAAATCCATTCCTGAAAAAATCTCTGTAATTATCGGGTTGTGGCGAATAAGTGGTAAGGTTGCCATCCCAGTCAATAACTTTCTGGCCCTGCATAGGCGCACCCCAACTGCCAAAAGCAGAGGCACCGAAAACATTATAGACCGGGATACCATCAGAATTGATGATGTATGTGGGTGTAAACTTTCCGTTTCTTCCTGCACCATATGTATTTTGAAGGTCGTAAAGGATATAGGGCTGCACCAGGCTTGCATCATGGGTATATGTCACACCCAGGCCTTGCCGGGTGGCATCACCTTTTTTGGTAACAATAAGAATGACGCCATTGGCGGCCCTGGATCCATACAACGCTGAAGCTCCCGCACCCTTTAATACGCTGATGCTTTCAATGTCGTCTGGATTGATGTCTGAAATGCCATTGCCGAAATCGCGTCCGCCCCAGGTGTCTTCTGCATTGCTGAAGGTCATGTTTTCAATGGGCACTCCATCCACAACAATCAGTGCATTATTGTTGCCCGTGAAAGAATTGTTGCCCCGAAGTACGATTCTGCTGGATGAACCAGCTCCCGCGTTGGTTGCCGAGATACTCAACCCGGCAACTTTACCTGCCAGCTGATTGATCATGCTCGCATCACGTGAGCCCTGAAGGTCTTCTCCTGAAACCTGCTGAATTGAATAACCCAAAGCCTTTTTCTCTCTCTCAATACCTAAAGCCGTTACAACAAACTCATCAAGCTCAAAAAGATCAGGGAGCAAAGAAAAATTGTAAACACCCTCCTCTTCAATGATCCTTTCCTTTATCAACATCCCCACAAAAGATACCAATATAGTACTTCCCCTTGGAACCTCCAACCTGTAATTACCATTGATATCTGTGGTCGTACCCGTAGTGCTTCCCTTGATGATAAGCGTAACACCAGGCAATTCCTCCCCGGTCATGCTGTCAGTCACCTTACCCTGTATAAGCAGATTTTGCGCCAAGGCACTAATTGTCAAAAAGAAGCTGAAAAAACAAATAGCGATCTGCCTCATGGATTTTTTAGTACTTATATTCAATACCTTAATCAAAAATATTGCATTCAGGCCAACATAATAAAAACCAAATCGATGCTACAAATATAGGAAACTAAATCGATTTAGAAGATTGATTTGGGAAAATATTTTCGAAAGCTGATATTGCTAGCCCGGGAGTTAAAAATGCGCATGTTCATAAACTGCGATATCACCTATGATGATCCGCTAAGGAATGGTCTCTTCCAATTCACCGGCCAGGGGAAAAAGCATTTTTCATACATATCAGTTATTCAACGATTATTTCACTCACAAACAACCAGCCTGGCTGGCCTTCACCGGAGTGACCCGGCGGGCAAACGCCCTGGTTCTTCACGCAAACCCGCACAAACCGGACATCATCGGCTGGTTTATTTGCTGAATAGATCCTTATCTTTCGCTCGGCATCATAAATATCATACTCGTTTTCCACTTTTTCAAGCAAGTGAAAATCATTTCCATCTGCTGAGACTTCAAAAGTAACCCATTGCGGAAGAAATATCCAGGAACCAAATGTTTGCAATGCATCCACGCTGATCCTCTCCACAGAGGTTGCCTCTCCGAGGTCAATGGTAGCCACAAGGTCATCACCAAGAAATCCCTTCCAGTTCCCATCCGTAAAGCTGAGCGTGCCCCTTA
>SKOF01000411.1 GCA_007120155.1 Thioalkalivibrio sp.
CTCCCGGCGATGATCGCCGCGGTGCGCCCGCGGCCTGCGCCCACTTCCGAACCCAGCACGCCGCCCAGCACGCCGCCGATGACCATGCCCGCCTGTTCCGAGGGGCCCTGGTAGGTGGCGCAGCCCCCTATGGCGACACTGCTTCCGAGGATGAGGGCGTAAAGCGTCTTGCGTATCATGAGGCTGTTCTCCGGGATCGGCCGCGTCTTTCGGTCCATAACTCATAACTCTAGCCCATCATGCCGGGCACGGCCGTGATCCGGATCATCTGATCGCCCGATTCGGGCGGTACCGCCCGTGGACCCGCGGGATCTCCCCGCTCACCGGGGCCGCCGGGGCCCGAAGGAGACAGCATGGATCACGACATAGACCGTTTGCCCAAGGTGGAGCTGCACATCCACATCGAAGGGTCGCTCGAACCCGAGTTGATGTTCGCGATGGCCGAACGCAACGGGGTCGCCCTGCCTTATGCCTCGGTGGAGGACGTCCGGCGCGCCTATGAGTTCTCCGACCTGCAGTCTTTTCTCGACATCTACTACGCCGGTGCCCGCGTGCTGTTGACCGAGCAGGACTTCTACGACATGACCTGGGCATATCTGGAGCGCTGCCGGGACGACAACGTGCGCCATACGGAGATCTTTTTCGATCCCCAGACCCATACGGACCGCGGCGTTCCTTTTGCAACGGTGATCAACGGCATCAGCCAGGCACTGAGCGACGGCGAGCGGCGGCTTGGCATCTCCAGCCACCTGATCCTGTGCTTCCTGAGGCACCTGAGCGCCGGGGCCGCCATGGCGACGCTGGAGCAAGCGCTGCCCTTTGGCGACCGGATTGCGGCCGTCGGCCTGGATTCGTCCGAGACGGGCCATCCGCCGGCAAAGTTCCGGGCGGTGTTTGATCGCGCGCGCGCCGAAGGGTTTGCGTCCGTGGCGCATGCCGGCGAGGAGGGCCCGCCGGACTACATACGCCAGGCACTCGATCTGCTCAAGGTCAGGCGCATCGATCACGGCGTGCAGTGCGTTCGTGACCCGGATCTGGTCCGCCGTCTGGCCGACGAGCAGATCCCGCTGACCGTCTGCCCGTTGTCGAACGTCAAGCTGCGCGTGTTCGACCGGATCGAGGACCACAATCTGAAACAGCTCCTCGGGGCCGGCGTCTGTGTGACGGTCAATTCCGATGATCCGGCCTACTTCGGCGGTTATATCGGCCGCAACTATCGCGCCACGGCGAGGGCCCTGGGCCTCGACCGGACGGAGATCGAGCAGCTTGCGCGCAACGCCGTCACGGCCTCGTTTCTCGACGCCGCCGGCAAGCAGCGGCTGCATGCCGAAATCGACCGGTGGCGCGCGGGGCCGGTTCCGGAGGCATGAGCGATCCGGCGCCCCGGCCGGCTCCAGTTGCGCCGGTGATGGCTATACTCGGTGGCAAATCCCGGGCTGGTCCTCCGGGTCCGACGCGCACGGGCCGTCGGACGTTCCCGTATCGCACGGCCGTTGCATGCCCGTTCATACACTGTCCAGGGGGAGATCCCGCATGGCTCCTTTGAAAACCATCGTTGTCGTCGGCGCCACCGGTGCCCAGGGGGGCGGACTGGCGCGCGCCATTCTCCATGATCCGGACGCCCCGTTCCGGGTGCGTGCGCTCACGCGCAATGCCCGATCGGAGAAAGCGGAAGCACTCGCCCGGCTTGGCGCGGACGTGGTCGAGGCCGATCTGGATGATCCGGAAAGCCTGAAACGGGCCTTCCAGGGCGCCTATGGCGCGTATTGCCTGACCAACTTCTGGGAGCATTTCTCTCCGGACAGGGAACTGGCCCAGGCGGCGAACATGGCCGCGGCGGCTGCCGACGCGGGTCTGGGGCATGTTATCTGGTCGACGCTCGAAGACACCCGCAAGTGGGTGCCGCTGGATGATGATCGCATGCCCACGCTCATGGAGCGGTACAAGGTGCCCCACTTCGACGCCAAGGGCGAGGCCGACCGGTTGTTCTCCGATCGAAACGTGCCAACCACATTCCTGCTGACCTCGTTCTACTGGGAGAACTTCATCCATTTCGGTCTGGGGCCGAAGCGTGATCCGGACGGCGTGCTCGCGCTCACCCTGCCCATGGGCGACGCAAAACTGCCGGGCATGGGCTGCGAGGATATCGGCAGGTGTGCCTACGGCATCTTCAGGCGCGGTGGCGACCTGATCGGCAGGACGGTGGGTATCGCGGGCGAACACCTCACGGGCGCCCAGATGGCGGCGGCCCTGACCCGGGCGCTGGGGGAGGAGGTGCGCTACAACGATGTGCCGGCCGATGTGTTCCGCGGCCTTGGTTTCCCGGGCGCGGACGATCTGGGCAACATGTTCCAGTTCAAGCGCGACTTCAACGACGACTTCTGCGGCGCGCGAAACATCGACGAGGCCCGGGCGCTCAATCCCGCGCTGGAGACATTCGACCAGTGGCTGGCCCGGAACAGGGGCCGGATCCCCCTCGCCTGAGAGGCGCATGCGGTGCCCGGGTTTGCCGACAGGCCCGCATGCGCACCATCGTCAGGTCTTCACGGCCGGCAGATGAAGTAGTCGTTCTGGATGTCGTGGGCCAGTTCGTGGATCTCCACGCTGTCGAATCCAGCCGCCTTCATGTACTCGAGCGCCTTCTGCCGACCCCACATGGTGCCCAGCCCTTCACCGCCCTGTGCCAGGGACACGGTCATGCAGTGCATGACCGAGACGGAGAACAGGAATGCGCCCAGGGGGTGATTCACGTTCTCGTGGTGGGCGGTGGATGCGCGGATATCCTGGGCCAGGTAGACGCCGTCATCAGCGAGCGAGCGGCGGATCCCCCTGAGTACGGCCAGCGGTTTCGCCTGGTCATGAATGGCATCGAAGGTGGTGACCAGGTCGAAGGCCCCGGGCGCGGCGGTCCGGTCGAAGTCGGTGAGATCCCGGGTCTCGAAGTGAAGATTCTCCAGGCCCTTCTCCCGGGCCTGCTGCCGGGCCCAGCCGATGGCCTCCTCCGAAAGGTCGTAGCCGGTGAAGCGGCTTTCGGGATAGCGTTCCGCCATCATCATCAGCGCCCGCCCCCGGCCGCAGCCCACATCCAGCACGCGGATGCCCGATGCCAGGCGCCCGGACAGTTCCGGGGCCAGCGGCAGGATGTGATCGAACAGCGCGCTCAGCACCGTCTGCCCGCTGTCCTCGGCCATGACCTCGTGGAAGCGGGTATAGCGTTCATAGGGGACGCCGCCGCCTTCCCGGAAACACCGGACGATGTCATCCTCCACCTGGCCCATCATGGGCACGAACTGGGCATAGACGGCCAGGTTGGCCTCGCCGTGGTCGGTGAGCAGGGCCGCGTGTTCGGAGGGCAGGCGGTAATGCCCCGCGTCCGGATCCATGACCACCACGCCGGCTGCCACCATGCCGCCCAGCCATTCGCGCACATAGCGTTCCTGGAGCCCCGTGCGCCGGGCCAGCACCTCGCTGGACAACGGCGGTGCGCCGGCCATGGCGGCCAGCAGTCCCGTGCGGTGGCCGATGGATGTCATCAGCAGCATGCCGGCTTCGTTGAGAGCGGTGACAAGTCGCTCCTCGAAGGTGCCGGCCGCATCCTGATCCCGTTGGCTCATCATTGTTGCGCTGC